>JARCMA010000319.1 GCA_030248405.1 Microcoleus sp. MP8IB2.171 | reverse complement strand
TCGCCCTGATGGTTGCGGGTTTAGTCGGTGTGGCTAGGGTTTTCCTCAACCGACAATCTGCCGATCCCGCACCGGTAGCGAAGGACGATCGCACTTCGGCCCCTGCAGATCCAGACGCGCGATCGACCCCCGCACCAATTCCCACAGCAACTCCAACTCCAACTCGCCGAGAAACTCCGCCACCTGCTGCTGAAACTCCCGCGCCTGCAGAAACTCCAACACCAACTCCAACTCCCGCGCCTGCAGAAACTCCTTTCTCGCCAACACCAGCCCCAGCGCCAACAACGGCGGGGGAAGGCGCTGAGACACCGCCGCTACAAGAACCAACCGAAAAACTTGTTGATAAGGAGTTGCCGCCCGATCGATCCGCACCCAGCCCGGAACAACCCGCAACCAGCGATCGGAAGACTCCCGCCATCCCAGGGTTTGCCGTTGGTACCCCGGAAAGTCAGATTGTAGCTGCATTGGGAAATCCCACAGACTCTCAACCCCGCGGCTATTGGCCCAATACTCGCACCGCGCTTTATGAAATATTGCCAAATCGGATTACTCTCGGCTACATTTACGATCGCGATTCCGACAAATTAGTGCAAACAGAGGGCTCTTTTGCCCCGTCGGTGGACGATTTGGTGGTGAAAACCGCCTTAAATGGGATGGTGGGCGGTGCCAACCGGGATATTTTGCAAGGCTTGAGGGATGTGCAGCAGCGCCGGACTAATCGGTTTACTTTTAGGAAGGGTTCTCTCGAAGGTACGATCGAACGCAATGAGCGCGATCGGATTTACATCGGCGTTTGGGACGAAAATTTGCATTAGGAATCTCGCACGGGTGTTGAGAAACCGGGTTTTTTAACGAAAATATTCGCTTAAAACCCTCAGTCTCGGTAAAAAACCCGGTTTCTTGGTTTGGTTGCACCCAAAATTATTGGTAAAACAATCTTCAATCTTCAATCCAAAATCTAAAATCCAAAATCTAAAATCGATTGACATTACACAAAATATGGTCTACAATTAGAGGACACGAGGGGCTGTAATGGTTTCGACAGGGTGGCGAAAGCTGCTCCGTGATGCAGGTCGAGAGGGAGTCCACTCTCGTTAATATCGGCTCAAACAAAAAAGTAAATGCGAACAACATCGTTCCTTTCGCTCGCAAAGCCGTAGCTGTAGCCTAAAAACTTCTCTAGCTTGGTTCAGAGTGTATGCCGCTTAACTCCGTTAAAGGCAGCATAACAACCCCCAACGGATGCCCTAGCTAAACGTTTCTAGTCGTCTAGCCGGGAAAGCAATCACTAGAAAATCCCCCCATTTGGGATAAAGATGGTTCCCGCCCCAAGGATTAGAGGGGATAAACCTGTGAACGATCGGAAGGTAAATACCCATTTTGGACGGCAGTTCGATTCTGCCCAGTTCCATCGCAAAGGTGACGTAAAATCAATGGTTTAAGCCATTTGAAAGCCACTTTACAAAATTCAAAGGGCTCGCGAGTTAACTCGCGAGCCCTTTTGTTTGGCATTCAATCTCAAATCTCAAGATCAGACGGCGGTTGAAACCGCATCTACACAAAGATCAGACGGCGGTTGAAACCGCATCTACACAAACGAAGTCCGCCTCCGCGGACTGAAGAAAACAAAGTAATTTCAACCGCCCTGTCTTCAACCCGCGGAGGCGGGTTTTGTCTGTATAGACGCGGTTTCAACCGCCCTGTCTTCTCGGAGGCGGGTTTTGTCTGCATAGACGCGGTTTCAACCGCCTTGTCTTCTCGGAGGCGGGTTTTGTCTGTATAGACGCGGTTTCAACCGCCCTGTCTTCTCGGATGCGGGTTTTGTGTGTATAGACGCGGTTTCAACCGCTCGGTATTCTAAAAACACATAAGTTACCAACCCATTAGCTAAGCTGCGGGATCACATAATTAGAACTTCACCCCGTCCGTGCGTTCTGCGAGGCTGTCGGGCGATATACTTATAGGCGGTAAAGCATTAAAAATCTTTACAAAAACCCCGCTCTCTAAGCCTACTCCTACGAAGGATCGGTGAAAAATTATATGGCGATCGCTCAAAAGCTGGAAACATGAACCCAGGAATTGACTTACAAGGAAGTTTCGTAGAAGCCCTCATCAATTGGGGCTTACCGGCAGACATCGCCTATGTGCTTTGGCTACCGCTGCCGATGGTGCTGATGATTGTCGGTGCTGTATTCGGGGTACTGACTAGCGTCTGGCTAGAGCGGAAAATTTCCGCCGCCGCTCAACAGCGGATTGGCCCGGAATTCCTCGGCCCCCTGGGAGTCCTAGCACCCGTAGCCGACGGCCTGAAGTTGGTATTCAAAGAAGACGTGGTACCGGCAAAAGCTGACGCGCTGCTGTTCACGCTCGGCCCGGTAATTGTCGTGATTCCCGTATTTCTCTCCTACTTGATCGTGCCCTTCGGAGAGCATATGCTGATCGCCGACATGGGGACAGCAATATTTCTGTGGATTGCTCTTTCTAGCATTCAGCCGATCGGCTTGCTGATGTCGGGCTATGCTTCTAACAACAAATACGCCCTCCTCGGCGGACTCAGAGCAGCCGCTCAATCCCTCAGCTACGAAATTCCCCTAGCTTTGGCAGTATTGGCAGTTGTGATGATGTCCAACAGCCTCAGTACGATCGACATCGTACAGCAACAAGCCAGCTACGGCATCATCGGCTGGAACGTCTGGCGACAACCCGCCGGTTTTTTAATTTTCTGGATCGCAGCCCTCGCAGAATGCGAACGGTTGCCCTTTGACCTTCCAGAAGCAGAAGAAGAATTGGTAGCAGGATATCAGACTGAGTACACAGGCATGAAATTTGCTTTGTACTACATCGCTTCCTACGTTAACCTCGTCCTTTCTTGTCTGCTAGTAGCCGTTTTGTACCTCGGCGGCTGGGAATGCCCGATTCCCGTCGGAGTCATCTCCAATGCCCTAGGATTGAGCGAGACGACTCCTTGGTTGCAGGTAATTACCGGCTTGCTGGGCATTACCATGACCATGCTGAAAGCCTACTTTTTCCTGTTTCTGGCAATTCTGCTGCGCTGGACTCTGCCGCGAGTTCGGATCGACCAATTGCTAAATTTGGGATGGAAGTTTTTACTTCCCGTTGCTCTAGTTAATTTGCTATTGACCGCAGCTTTGAAACTTGCCTTTCCCTTTGCTTTTGGCGGTTAATTAATAATAGGTAAAAGGCAATAGCTAACAAAATTTAGCTATCAACCAATTACCTATTATTAATTAGCAATTACCAAAAACTCAAGTACAGAGAGAGAACACGATGCTAAAATTCCTCAATCAAGTAGGCGAATACGCCAAAGAGACTCTTCAAGCTGCTAAGTATATCGGTCAAGGGCTATCTGTTACTTTTGACCACATGAGACGCCGGCCGATTACGGTGCAGTATCCTTACGAAAAATTAATTCCTTCGGAACGTTTCCGGGGCAGAATTCACTTTGAATTTGACAAGTGCATCTCCTGCGAAGTTTGCGTTCGGGTATGTCCGATCAACTTACCTGTAGTGGATTGGGAATTTAACAAAGAAAGTAAGAAGAAACAACTCAAGCACTACAGTATAGATTTCGGTGTTTGTATCTTCTGCGGCAACTGCGTAGAATATTGTCCGACTAATTGTTTGTCCATGACAGAAGAATACGAATTAGCTGCTTACGAGCGTCACGAGTTGAATTATGATAGCGTGGCTCTCGGACGTTTGCCCTACAAGGTTACAGATGATCCGATGGTGACACCGCTGCGGGAATTCGCTTATTTGCCGAAAGGTGTGATCGACCCTCATGAAGTTTCCTACACCGATCGCCGCGCCGGTCTCCGCCCAGAGGAAATTGTCGAAAAGTAAGTAATTAGTCATTAGTCAGTAGTCATCAGTCATTAGGGAAATAACCAATTATTAATGACTGCTAACTAATGAGTAAAAACGAACAATAGAAAACTAATAATTGAGGATAAAAAATTGTGAATCTAGCTGAAGGAGTTCAAATTGTTTCATTTGGCATACTGTCGGTAATGATGATTGCAGGAGCACTAGGAGTAGTGCTGTTCTCAAATATCGTTTACTCAGCATTTTTGCTGTGCGGCGTATTTACCAGCATTGCCGGCTTGTACCTGTTGCTGAATGCCGACTTTGTAGCAGCAGCGCAGGTGTTGATTTATGTTGGCGCTGTTAACGTCTTGATTTTGTTTGCCATCATGCTAGTAAACAAGCGAGAAGACTTCCGCACAATTCCCAACGCTTGGGTGCGTCAAGTAGCAACAGCAGTAGTTTGCGTAGGCTTGTTTGCGCTTTTGGGTACGATGGTGGTGTCTACTCCTTGGGCTATTGTCGCGACGACAGGAGCACCGGCCGAAAGTTCGATCGTCACAATCGCCAAACACTTCTTCACAGACTACTTGCTACCTTTTGAATTAGCCTCACTGTTTTTGTTGATGGCAATGGTGGGAGCAATTGTGTTGGCGCGCCGCGATTTTTTCCCGGATGAACTGTCAAAGAAGCTATCCGAAACACCTGCTTTGAGTTTGCCGGAAAGACCTCGCGAATTAGTTTCTGCCGGAGATGTGTCTTCGCCAGAATCTAAGTAAAAGTAGTGAGTCTAAATGATTCGTACAATTAAGGTAGAGGCAATTTACCCGTGGTTGCCCGGAGGTAGGTACGGAGCACTACCCCTACTGTATGAATGATTTAGACACGCTATAGTAGGGTGTACACTGCACCTATCTCTCTGTCTTGTAGTAATGTTGATTGAGAAAGACTCAAAAAATTTATGCAACTGCAACTCCAGTATTTCCTGTTATTAGCCGCCGCACTTTTCTGTATTGGTATTTACGGTTTGATTACCAGCAGAAATGCAGTGCGCGTGTTGATGTCGATCGAGTTGATGCTGAATGCTGTCAATCTCAATTTGATGGGTTTCTCCAATTATCTCGACCCCGTACAAATTAAGGGCCAAGTATTTACCGTGTTTGTAGTTACGGTAGCGGCGGCTGAAGCTGCGGTAGGTTTGGCAATTGTTTTGGCGATTTATCGCAACCGCAATACCGTAGACATGGAAGAATTTAATTTGCTGAAGTGGTAATTCATCAATAGTCATCAGTCATCAGTCATCAGTCATTAGCGACAAACTAATGCAGATTAAAGACTGATGACTAAGGACTAAGAACTAAGAACTAATGACTAATGACTTCTAGTAATTTCTAGAGTAATTCTACCCCCGAAATCAGGGATGGGGGCAGCAGGTTTCGAGAGTTGTAGTTTAACTTTTTCGACTAACGGTAGTTCTAAAAGCGCTTGAGCAATAGTATCTGCTAGGCGTTCGATTAATAAAAACTTCGACTCTTTGACTAGCTTTTGAATCAGAGTAATTGCGCTGCGGTAATCAAGAGTATGTTGAATATCATCACTTTTTCCCGCTTGCGATAAATCCACCCAGAGTGTGACATCCACTTCAAACCACTGCCCCAAAACTTGCTCTTCCGGCAGATAGCCCGTATATCCGTAACAGCGAATTCCTGTAAGTTGAATAGAATCCATTTTGCAATAAACTAAAAGTGCGTTGTCTATACCAATTTGTATTAAACCAGATAAAGTTCTCTTTCTATTCCCTCTCTTTCTTTGCCCTTTTCCTTCTCCCTCTGCGCCCTCTGCGGCCTCTGCGGTTCAATCACTCTTATTCTATCTTAAATTTCAAAACTCTCCTCCTTTCTCCAACTTGTCCAGTAAATCCTCAGCAACTTCATACCATTTCCGCCTAATTTCAGCATCTTCTGGCTTTTCTGTCAAGGTACGACCTTGGAATTCGGGATATTTATTGTAATATAATTCATCCACTTTTTGATAGAATATATCTTGATTAATGTTGAGATTTTTGCGTCGTTTACCAATCTTTTCTTGACGAATTATTTCGGATTCCTCTAAGGATGTATCGGGAGGTTGCTGAGGCGAAGAAAATTTAGGTAAATCAGGCAACTTGGGCAACGTGAAACCAGATTTGACTACACTAAAAGCTAAAATTCCGGGCACCAAAATCACACTTAAACTCCCTAGGGTTTTCCAAGGAATTAACTTGAATGTGCCGTTGTTGTTAACAATTTGAGGATTTTGGTGAACAGGAGTATGATTACTGGTAGCAGTTTGAGTAGTGTTTTTGAAAGGGCGGCCGACAAAGTTCATTGTCACCATTTGGGAAATTATACTGCCAATGTGAGATAGTTTTGGATCTTTGAGTGCTTCGCGGACTTCTTTTGCGGACTGGTAGCGATCGCCCGGTTGTTCTGCTAGCATCTTATCCAACACTGTGCCGAGATTTTGACTGACTGTGACGTGCGTTAGCGAAGCCCTCGAAGAGGATCGCCAATCCCAAGTTTTGTTATGGATATCGTACAATTTCTGAGGCTTTTTGCCGGTTAGCAGCACCAAAGCCGTGACGGCTAAAGCGTACAAATCGCTAGCTGCAGTAACTTTTCCCAGCCGCATTTGTTCGGCTGGCGAATAACCCTGTTTGCCGATCGCCGTATCCGATTGTCCGTTAAACTGAAGTACGGCATTTGCTGCAATTTGTTTGACTGAACCGAAATCAATTAAAAAGGGTAGTTTGTCAGCATCATGCTGAATAATATTATCCGGGGAAATATCGCGGTGAATTAAATTTTTTGAGTGGATGTATTCTAAAACTGGTAAAAGCTGAAATAGCAGTTGAGTAACTTCGGCTTCGGTAAAAATTTTACCTTGCTGCTGGCGCGATATCAATATTTCTTCGTAGGTTTGACCCTTGATATAATCTTGGACTAAAAATAAAGATGGATTTCCGCCGATATCGGTTCGCAGGAGTTCTCGAAAGCGGGGGATTTGCGGGTGTTGGAGGTGGTAAAGCATACTCGCTTCGCGATCGAACAATTCGGCCGCTTTGGGGCTTTGAACAACCGGGGAGAACTCTTTGAGCACGCATTGTTCGCCGTAGCGGTTGATGTCTTCTGCGAGGTAAGTGCGCCCGAAGCCGCCGCGGCCCAATTCGCGGATGATGCGGTAGCGTTTTTCGAGGGTGGAACCAGGGGCGAGGAGGGAGGAGTTAGACATAAACCACGGCAAATTGTTCGAGTTGGGGAGTCGCCGAGCACAGTATAGCTTATTGTAGCTAAGTTTGTTTGAATGCGAGGGCGATCGTATATCCTTTCTCAAAAAGGTGAGAAGTTAAGATTTTTGATTTTTGATTTTTGATTTTTGATTTTTGATTGGGCGATGGAGGGATCGATCGGTCAATACCTCATATGAGAGCTCGAACTGCTATAGATTAGATTTGAATTGCAGCATAAATCTTTGATAGATAGATCGACCGCAGATGAAAGGCAGATAAACACAGATGGACGCAGATAATTTCAAGAATAGCAATTCAATGAAAGCACAAGGTATATTGCAATACTCCCAAAAATCAAATTTTATTTGATTCCCATTCGAGATTAATATGCAGCTTATTGTTAGTCACAGAAGTTAAACGGCTGCGTTAAAAATTACATCTTTAGTTATGATGGATGAATCCGAAATACTGCTCAGCCACTCACAAAACTCATCGGGTGTCATTGCAGGAAGATCGCCAGATTTAGCCAAAGCTTCCTGCACAAATTCAGCCATTTTTTGTTCGTAATCTGGGTGTGCTTGTTCGATCGCTCCAAGTACAGCATTTTTTAGATTGATTAAGGTCTGGAAGTAGTCATCGTCAGCCAGAACATCTGTTTCACGCATATAGCAATCCTACGTTTGCATCCAAATCATATTTTTTTGACTACAGTGCGAGCGTCCCTCTCGCCTGCTTATATATGTAGCGATCGGGACGATCGCACTATTGTATTTTACAACTCCCGATGCGTAAATTCCCGAGCATCTTTCCCGACATAACTCGCAGCAATATGACCGTCTCCAACAACTCGATACTTATAGGTAATCAAACCCTCTAAACCAACAGGCCCGCGAGGCGGCATTTGCTGCGTGCTAATCCCCACTTCTGCACCGAAACCGTAGCGGAAACCGTCAGCAAATCGAGTCGAACAATTGTGATAAACTCCGGCTGCATCGACTCCATTTAAAAAAGTTTCGGCGGCTTCGCTGTCTTCGGTGACAATGACATCTGTATGTCGGGAACCGTAAGTATTGATATGGTTTATTGCCTCTTCCACAGAATCTACTATTTTGATTGACAAAATCAAATCGCTGTATTCTGTAGACCAATCTGTTTCTGTCGCTTCGGCAATATTTTCTAAGATGCGGCGAGTTAGTTCGTCTCCCCGCAATTCGACTTTTTTTTGCTGCAAAGCTTGGGCGACAGCGGGCAGGAAAATGGGGGCGATATCCCTATGAACTAACAAGGTTTCAATGGCATTGCAGGCGGCGGGATACTGAGTTTTGGCATCGACAGAAATCTCTACGGCTTTCTGAATGTCCGCTGCTTTGTCTGCGTACAAATGACAAATTCCATCGGCGTGTCCTAACACGGGAATCCGGGTATTTTCCTGCACGAACCGCACGAATGAATTAGAACCTCTGGGAATAATTAAATCTACGTATTCATCCATTTTCAGCAGTTCGATTGTTTCTTCCCGCGTGGTGAGCAACTGCACTGCTGCGGGATTAACGGCTGTTTCTGCTAATGCTTGATGTATCACTTTTGTCAAGGTTTCGCAGGAACGGACTGCTTCTTTGCCGCCTTTGAGAATAACGCCGTTGCCCGATTTAATTGCCAAGGATACTATCTGAATTAAAGCTTCTGGGCGGGCTTCAAAAATAATGCCTAAAACGCCCAAAGGACAGGTTACGCGCTTCAGGATTAATCCTGCGTCCAATTCGCGGTGGATTTGAACAGCACCGATGGGGTCTGGGAGTTTGGCAACATCTCGCACGCCCGCGATCGCACTTTTCAACTTGCTCTCATCCAACTTCAGGCGATCGTACAACGGTTTCGCAATCCCATCCGCCTCAGCAGCCTTGCAATCAGCAGCATTCGCCGCTAAAATATCCGCAGCAGCAGCTTCTAAAGCTTTAGCAATAGCCTCAATCGCTTGATTTTTAGCACCGGCGGACAAAACTGCCAATTTTCTAGCAGATGCGCGCGTTTTTTGGGCAATTTCAATAATCGACATGGCAGTAACTTTTAAATAGTTTTGATTCTTGGGTTTTGAATTTTGAGTTTTGAATTGAATCCGCACAAAAAAATTTCGGGGCGGTTTTCAGTCTTAACAATTCTAGAGGAAATTCTATATTTTTGTTGAGACTCCTTACAGCAATCCGCATTAACAGGTTAAAACAGTGAAGTATAGATAAAATCCCACGGTCATTTCCATTTGTCAATAACCTTTGGAGATTATTATGTCATCTCATGCCCCTTTACGCAAGGCAGGGCGATCGCCCAAAGCCGGCATTAAACTGATACAGAAAACTGGGGGAAACCTCGTTTTAGCTTCCGGCGTCACCATCAGCCTGCTGTTTGGTATGGTGTTAGCACTATCTTTAGCCTCAGTTTTGATTCTCAACAGTCCCGATCCAGTTTCCGGATTGGCGATCGCACTTCCGATAACTCTGATTTTTAACATCGCTGCTTTTTTCCTATCGCCTTACTTGATGGACTTAAGCCAAAATTGGCTCTACAATACCCGCTGGGTTTCCCTAGCAGAAATTGAAAGCCTAAGTCCCGAAACGGCGAAAGTTATTCAGAAGGTTTGCAAGCAGAAAAAACTCCAGCAGCCGCGTTTAGGAATTATCGACGACCAAAACCCTACTGCTTTTACTTACGGTTCATTTCCAAACAGTGCTCGCTTAGTCGTCAGTCAAGGTCTTTTTACCTATTTAGACGACGAGGAAATTGCCACTGTTTATGCCCACGAACTCGGTCACATCGTCCACTGGGACTTTGCAGTAATGACTTTAGCATCGACTTTGGTGCAGATTACTTATTTAATTTACACTACAACTCAAAGAATGGGTCGAAGTGGTGGCAACAAAGCTAAAGATGCGGCCGGTACTGTAGCTGCTGTTGCTTATTTGTTTTACATCGCTGGCACTTATTTATTGCTGTATTTGTCGCGGACGCGAGAATATTTTGCCGACCATTTTGCCGCCGAAACTACCGGAAACCCCAACGCTTTATCGCGCGCTTTGGTAAAAATTGCTTACGGTATTTTGGAAGAAGGACAAAGAGCAACGGAACCCAGCAGCTTGTTAGAAGGAACTCGCGCTTTAGGCATTTATGATGCGAAAGCTGCTACTTCTACCGGTACTGCTTACCGAATTGCGTCGGAACCGGAAAAAATTGGGCGAGTATTTTTGTGGGATATGTTTAATCCTTGGGCTTGGTGGATGGAGTTGAATTCAACTCACCCGCTTACTGGTAAGCGAGTTCGCGCTTTGAGCACCTACGCAGAACAATTAGGCTTGGATATTGAGTTTGACATGGGCCGAATTGTTGGCGAAGGCAACAATTTGAGCAAGCGGAGATTGTACGGCAATTTTGTGTTCGATTTACTGCTGTACAGTGCAGAAACTCTGGGCTTAGCGGTGGGTTTTGCGATCGGCATTTCGCTGTATTCTGTAAATCCGATGATGATGCTTGCTTGTCCTTTAATCGCTTTGGGCGCGGGAATTTTGCTCAAGACATTGGTGATGTTCCCGAATTACGAACAAGCAGAACAATTGGATGTTTTAACCTTAATGTCTGACCCTTATGCAAGTCCTTTACGGGGTCAACCTGCGAAACTGCAAGGCGAATTAATTGGTCGCGGCGATGCGGGTTATGCGTTTGGTTCTGATTTGAAATTGCAAGATAGAACGGGAATGATTTATCTGCGATATGCTTCTCGTTTTGGGCCAATTGGTAATTTTCTGTTTGGCATGAAACGGGTTGAAAGTTTGATTGGAATGGATGTTAAGACTTTGGGTTGGTTCCGCCGGGGTGTTGCACCTTGGATGGATTTGATTCAGCTTGAAAGCGATAGCGGTACTACGGTTAAGAGTTATCACCGCTTCTGGTCTGTTGTGATGAGTATAGGGGCGATCGCGATCGGTATTGCGGTGCTTTTTGTTTCATTTCCAGCTTGACAGTTGACAGGTAAAACGTTTTAACTTAAATATAATTAAGCTCGCATTTTCGAGCTTCTTTTTTGGGTTACATACGGTACCATCGAATTTAATACCGCTCTCAATTATCTTTTTTTCTGATCAAAATAGTGAGTTTACGAACCGCTTTAGATGTGTTAGCTAAGGGGCGTGATAGCGCTCTTGTAGCAAAAAAATAAGAAAGGCAGAAGTAAAGAAGGAGATAGGTAATCTTAGGGTGGGAAGGAAGTAATTCAGTTATGAGCAAACATGACACTCAAAATTGCTACAATCAGTTTCTTGTTGATAGTATTAAGTTTAGCAGTCAGCAACCCCAGCAAAAAAGTTAGGGGTAACTTAACAAAGTTCACCGCCCAAACGGAAAATAGGGAGAAAAAAAACACCGTGCAAAGTATTCTCGATGAAAGCGCAAAATTAGAAAAACTAGCTGGCGATTTCCAATTTATAGAAGGCCCGATTTGGCATCCAGACGGCTTTTTGCTGTTTAGTGATATTCCCGCCAATATTATCTATAAATTCGGATCAAATCAGCAAGTTGAGGTATTTCGCCGCCCTTCGGGAAAAGCCAACGGGAATACTTTAGACAAAGAAAACCGCTTAATTACTGCCGAACACGAAAATCGCCGCGTATCCCGCACAGAAAAGGACGGCAAAGTTATCACATTGGCGGATAGATACGAGGGCAAGCGGCTCAACAGTCCGAACGATTTGGTTGTTAAATCCGACGGCAGCATTTATTTTACCGATCCGTCCTACGGTGTTAGCAAAGAGCAGGAAGAATTGGGTTTTTACGGTGTTTACAGGCTGGCAACCGACGGAAAATTAACTCTGCTAGTTAAGGATTTGGTGCTGCCGAATGGCATCGCTTTTTCACCAGACGAGCAAAAACTTTATGTCAACAATTCGGAAGCGGGATACATTGCTGTTTTCGATATGAAACCGGACGGAACTGTTACCAACCAGCAGCTTTTTGCGGAGTTAAAAGATGCTAGTCAAGGCGGAGTTCCCGACGGTTTAAAAGTTGATGTAGAAGGGAATGTTTACAGCACCGGGCCGGGGGGAGTGTGGATTTTCTCGCCGGATGGCAAACTTTTAGGGAAGATTTCTGTGCCGGAGACGGCGACTAATTTGGCTTGGGGAGAAAGCGATCGCCAAACTCTTTACATTACCGCAAGTAAAAGTCTTTATCGAATTCGCCTTAAAATTGCGGGCGTGCGGGCTGGAAAATGATCTAAAATCGGGCGAAGTTGAAAGTAAAGCGGTTTGTCGTGAGGACTTTAATCCTCACGACAAACTCTTTTTATTAGGGGTAATTGACCGGGCATGATATAATCGTACTTTTGAAAATCAGTCATTCTTAATTCTCAAATCTCAACTCTCCAATCTCACATGGTATTAATAGCTCGGTTGCACAAATTTCTGACTGCTACAGTCGATCGCACATCCCGATCGCACACAATATTTTGGTTGACTCTGAGCTTGACATTTGCCACAGTTTATGCTATTTTAGGACTCAAGCAAGTCTTTAGCGCCGAGTATGTGGTGCAAGACGATGCGAGGCAGCACGTTTTCTGGATGATGCGGTTTGTCGATCCTGAATTATTCCCCAACGATTTCATTGCTAATTATTTTCAATCAGTCGCCCCCGCAGGATACAGCACGCTCTACAAATTAGCAGCAACAGTTGGCATTCACCCGCTATTTTTTCACAAAATATTGCCGCTATTTCTCGGCTTAATCTCCACTTATTACTGTTTTGGTCTTTGCCTAGAAATGTTGCCAGTGCCGATGACTGGATTTATTGCATCTTTGCTGTTAAATCAGCATATGTGGATGACTGATGATTTGGCTTCCACAACGCCAAGAGCTTTTATCTATCCGATATTTCTGGCTTTTTTATATTATTTGTCGCGCCGTTCGTTGCTGCCTAGTTTGGGAGCGATCGCCCTGATCGGACTATTCTATCCTCCTTACGCCTTGGTTGCTGCTGGAATTTTAGTTGTGCGCCTGCTATGCTGGGAAAACGGCGGTTTGCGCTTGTCGGGCGATCGAACTAATTACCTATTTTGCAGTACAGGTTTGGGAGTAATCTTTTTAGTAATGCTGCCCTATGCCTTAGATAACTCTGAATTTGGCCCAACTTATACCGCAGCAGAAGCGAAGCAAATGGCCGAATTTGTCCCCAGCGGCAGAAATGCTTTTTTTCGTCCAAATCCTAAAGATTATTGGTTGACAGGGCGGGGCAGCGGGATGTTTCCCAAGTCGCTGTTTACGCCTGTAACTCACTGTGTCGGATTGCTATTTCCGCTGCTGCTGTTTTTGCGATCGGCCTTTCCCTTAGCAAATCAGATTCAAAGCAAAATCTGGCTTTTGCTTCAGCTATTTTTAGCATCCTCGGCGATGTTTTTTGCGGCTCACGCTACCATTTTTAAGTTGTATCAACCAGGTCGCTATACTGCCTACAGCTTGCGATTTATTGTTGTTTTAATAACTGCGATCGCCCTAAC
>JARCMA010000318.1 GCA_030248405.1 Microcoleus sp. MP8IB2.171 | reverse complement strand
GGGATCGATAGCGCGGCTGTGCGGCCAGGATGCAGGCGCGGATTAGACGAATCCCCCGCATATTCCACAGCCAAACCCAACTGCTGAAACACGCTTTCCAAAACACCTTTAGCCTCAAACCAAGTCAAAGGTCGATCGCGCCCGCCCTGCTGCCATTTCCACGCCGTCGGGTCGCCGCCAATAATCCCCGCAACGGCATCTGACTCTTTCATTACATCCCCATCTTTCCAGAAAATGCGGCCAACCTCAAAACCATTAAGCGCGCCGTTTCCCTGCTCCAAATTGTACCCAAAAGCATCAATCAAACCCGACAGCATTTCTGTCCGCAAAGCCGAATACTCGACAAACAACGGATTAGCCAGCACAACCTGATTGTCTCCCTCAGTTTTTACCAAAGAATAGTGCATCAACTCTGTTAAGCCAGCGGCCCGAAAAGCCGATCGCACATTCCGCACTTGCGCGTATTCTATAGATAAATAACCAGGTTCCGTTTTGCTGGGTAAAGTATCGCAGAAATTGTCATAACCGTGAAGTCTGGCCACTTCTTCAATTAAGTCAATTTCCCTTTCTAAATCGCGGTAGCGGTAAGCAGGAACAGTTATCGCAAAAACCCGTGCTTTTTCTGTCGCAACAACTTCGCATCCCAAGGCTGTGAGGATGTTTTTCACCTCTGCAGGTTCCAAATATTGAGAACCGCCAGTTTCTCCTCTTTTTAACTGCCCTAAAACCTGATTAATTCGATCCAGACGCAATTCAATCGTCCGCGAAAAACTCAAATCTTCCCCCGAACTCGCCGTTTTCTGCACCGTCGCAGTGCCTCCAGCCAACTGCAAAATTAGGGCAACAGCGCGATCGCACGCCGTCGTCAAAGCCGCCTGATTCACCCCCCGTTCGTAGCGGATCGATGCCTCGCTGCGGAGGCCTTGAGCGCGGGCAGAACGCCTAATTGTTGCTTGGTTAAAAATCGCTGCTTCCAAGACCAAATTTTGAGTTCCTTCGTGAACTTCCGTATCTTCCCCGCCCATTACCCCAGCTAAGGCTACGGGTTTGTCGCTAGCAGTAATTAACAGGTTTTGCGGTTGCAAATTGCGGTTTTGTCCGTCCAATGTTTTGAAGGATTCCCCTGTTTTTGCAAAGCGCACACCGATGCTGACATCGGAATTACCTGTGAAAGATTGTAGCCGATCGCGATCGAAAGCGTGCAGCGGTTGTCCCCATTCCAATAAAATGTAATTAGTTACATCAACTACATTATTAATCGGCCGCACTCCCGCCGCCTGTAACCGCTGCTGCAACCAAGCTGGAGACGGTGCAATTTTCACACCTGCAATTTCCGTACCGATGTAAATCGGGCAGCCTTGCGGTTCCGATATTTCTACCGCTAAACCGGCGCTTTCTTTACCCTCAATTGCAACACCACCGGCAGCAGGAATTCTCAAACTCGCCCCAGTCAGCGCCGCCACTTCCCGCGCCACGCCCACCATACTCAAAGCGTCTGCACGGTTGGCAGTTGCTGTCAAGTCTAAAATCACATCATCCAAACCTAAAAGCGGGCGAATATCGCTACCTAATTCGGGATTTTCTAGCTCAAAAATGTGAATTCCGGCAGATTCTTTAGACAAGCCTAATTCGGCGAGGGAACAAATCATGCCTTCGGAAGGAACGCCGCGCAATTTAGCAGGTTTAATTTTTAAATCAATTGTTGATAAAAAAGTGCCGACAACGGCGACGGGTACGTAAATGTCCGCCCTGGCGTTTGGTGCGCCGCAAACAATATTCAAGGCTTCAGGTTTGCCGACATCGACTTGACAAACTCTCAATTTGTCTGCATTCGGATGCTGTTCGCACGCGATGATTTTGCCCAAAACTACGCCACTTGCCCAAGGGCGGCGGTCTTCAATTTCTTCGACTTCAAACCCTGCCATTGTCAGGGTTTCGGCTAATTCTTCCGGGGATATCGACACATCCACCAATTCCCGGAGCCACTTTAGAGATATACGCATAATTTAGTCAGTAGTTAGTTGTCAGTGCTCGGTAGTTATTAGTCATTAGTCGGCGCCGACGGGCTACGACTTTTGAGTCCCAGAATTTATTCGGGAAAGCTTTTCATAGCATACTAATTTAATCTTGTCAAGACTGTTATGGTACACATCAGCAAAAACGAGCGCTCTGCCCAAAGGTCGATGGCTACTGGGGGATGAGTAGCATTCTCATTCAGAGAATGAGGTATGCTAGAGACATCTAACAGCGCAAAAAGCATCTAAGTTTAGAAAGACTTTACACAAAAAAGGACAAGTTTAGCAAGTCTTCAAACTATCTTCAAGGATAATCAACGGAAAAAACTCAAACCAGCGAGATAATCAAAATAGGGAAAAGATATCGGCCTAAAAGACTTAGGTGCAATTCCAATTCGCAATCGAACGCACGGCCCGTCGGCAACTGATAGATTAGTATGTCTACCAGAAGCAGCAAAAGGGAATTTGTGCAGTCGAGCGACGCTGACAAGATCAGAACAACATAGGCAAACTCAATCAATATGAGCTACTGCGTAAATCCGGGCTGTCCCCATCCTCAAAATCCTGCTGACTCTATTCTCCAATGTCAGACTTGCGGTGCGCGGTTATTGCTGCGCGCTCGCTACCGAGTCATTGAACCGTTAGGACAAGGAGGTTTTGGAGCTACATTTCTGGCAAAAGACATCTCATTGCCCGGTCAACCGACTTGCGTGGTTAAGCAATTGCGACCCAGTAGTTCGTCGCCGCGAGTTTTAGAAATGGCGCGGGAATTATTTAAGCGAGAGGCAAAAACCCTCGGCCAACTGGGCGACCACCCGCAAGTACCGAGGCTGCTAGACTATTTTGAAACCGACCAGCAATTTTACTTAGTTCAAGAGTATGTTAAAGGCTCGACTTTGAAACAAGAAGTCAAGCACTCAGGCCGTTTCAACGAATCGGACGTTAAAAATTTTCTATTAGAAATTCTGCCAGTAGTGCAATATATCCACAGCCAAGGAGTAATTCACAGAGACATCAAACCCGCCAATATTATTCGCCGAGTTCAAGACAGCCACTTAGTTCTGATTGACTTCGGAGCGGTAAAAGACCAAGTTAGCCAAACCCTATTATTAGACCCCGCCGACCAAGGCGCCAACACGAAATTTTCAGTCGGCACATTTAGTTTTGCCCCCCCGGAACAAATGGCGTTGCGGCCGATATTTGCCAGCGACATCTACGCGGTGGGCATGACTTGCTTGTACTTGCTGACAGGAAAATCGCCCAAGGATTTAGATTTTGATGGAGTAACCGGCGAAATTGTTTGGCAGCCCCACGTTCAGGTAAGCCCAAATTTTGCGCGGATTCTCGAAAAAATGCTTAAGCCGATGGTTGGCCACCGCTTCCAATCGGCAGCAGATGTCCTCAGAGCTCTCTCTGGCGAATTTGAAGACCCAAGTCTTGTTGATGGCTTGGCAACTCAATTCAACGGCTCTTCTCGTACAGTTGAAGAACCGACAATATTTAATGACGAGGGTTCTTCGTGGTCACCGCCGAGGAGTAAAATCAATCAAGATTTACGATCGAACCACACCCGCGCTGGTAGAACTTCCTTCAGCCAATCCGGGAACACGGGGATGCAGCCCAGAGTTTCCCGGACTCTGGCTGAGTCCGGCAGAACTTTCGGAACGGTTGGACATTCTAGCGACAATTTACCAGCGTCAAAGCTATCGAAAGTTACTCCTAAGTGGGACACCAACAGCTTGCGAGCGGCATATTTTAAAGGCAAGCGCGATTTTGCTGACTGCGAACTGTCGGGTTTGCAACTGCAAAAAGCGCAGTTAGCGGGGGGTAATTTTTATCAGGCTAGGTTGGTGAAGGCAAATTTGCAAGCAGCGGATTTGTCGGGGGCGAATTTGGGTCACGCGAGGTTAATTCAGGCGAATTTGCGAGATGCTAATTTGACTGAGGCTTATTGCAGCACTGCCAATTTTGAAGGCGCGGATTTCCGAGGTGCTGATTTGACGGGGGCTTATTTGACTAAGGCGAATTTGCGGGGAGCAAATTTGTGCGGGGCGAATCTTACGAACGCTACAGTTTCTGAGGAACAATTGGCAATGGCAAAGACCAATTGGCTGACTGTTAAGCCGGATGG
>JARCMA010000317.1 GCA_030248405.1 Microcoleus sp. MP8IB2.171 | reverse complement strand
TGGAATATTGAGAGCGTTCCCTCTATCCTTTCTCTTCGCTGTGCTTACCTCAACGGTCAACTTTCAATTTGATGTATTTGCCAAAGTGAGATGCACCCGATCTCTGACACACCATACAAGTTGATTTAACTATTATATTATCCTTCAAATGCGGCAACCGAAACTCGATCGCGCCCTGCTTCTTTCGCCCGATAAAGCGATTCATCGGCCATCGCAATTAGCGCCCCTGGCTGCGACATCGGCGCCGGAATGCAGCAAGCTACACCCAAACTCAACGTCACGTATTCGCTGACAGCAGACTTAGCGTGAGGTATGTGCAAACCCCGCACCTGTCGTGCGATCATTTCAGCTACGCAAGTGGCACCTTCAATAGCCGTATTGGGCAAAACTACTACAAATTCTTCTCCACCGTAACGCGCTACTAAATCTGCCGGTCGCTTTACCGAATGTTGGATAGCCGCCGCCACTTGCCGCAAACATTCATCCCCCGCTTGGTGACCATAAGTGTCGTTGTAAAGTTTGAAATAATCAATGTCGCCCATAATCAAAGACAGCGGTGCTTCTTCCCTTGCCAAACGCCGCCATTCCGTATCCAGGTATTCATTAAAAGAGTGGCGGTTTCTTACCTCAGTCAAACTGTCGTAATTTGCCAAATACTGCAAGGCTCGATTCACTGTTTCTAACTGCTGTTTCTGCTGCTGCAACTGACGGTTAAGCTCCGCCAACTGCTGTTCGGCTGAGTGCGATCGCAACAAATTTCTCACCCTCGCCAGCAATTCCCTCTCGTCAAAAGGCTTTGAAATATAATCATCAGCACCCGCATCCAAACTTTCGATCCGAGCTTCCATCCCCGATCGCGCTGTCAAAAAGATTACCGGAGTCGATTTCAATTCTGGCGTGTTCCGAATCTCCTTGAGCAAATCCAGTCCGTTTTGTCTGGGCATGATTTGGTCGCTCACAATCAAATTTGGCTGCAAACTTTTGGCTTTTTCTAAACCTTCAACCCCGTCCATCGCCACAGCGACTCGATAGTACGGAGTTAATAAAGTTTGGAGGTAAGCCAGTAGAAAATTGTTGTCTTCTACTACCAGCAACAGCGGTAATTCTCTGCTGTCAGTTGTTAATAGTTCCCCATTATTTTTGTCGTCTGAACTGTTAGGTTCCGGCAGCGGGGTCTGGGGTCCGCTCGCCCCGATATTTCCCGAACCCCACTCTCCGGAGCCGAATCCA
The DNA here is from genome assembly GCA_030248405.1 of Microcoleus sp. MP8IB2.171. Classification (GTDB taxonomy): domain Bacteria; phylum Cyanobacteriota; class Cyanobacteriia; order Cyanobacteriales; family Microcoleaceae; genus Microcoleus. The sequence continues at coordinate 4,926 of JARCMA010000317.1, read as the reverse complement.
GTCAGTCCAGCCAATTGGGCGATCGCGCTCACCAACTGAGTCGCTTCCACCGGCTTCGACAAATGCCTCTGAAACCCCGCCTCCAGCGCGAAGGCCGAATCTTCTTCCTGGATGCCTCCCGTCAGCGCCACGGCCGGCAGCAGTTCCCTGTGCTCGGACATTTCCATTGCTCTGATGCGGCGGATCAAATCGCAGCCGTCGGCTCCCGATACCGTCATATCGCTCACCAACACGTCGGGCCGCGACTGTTGCAACTCCGCCATCGCTTCGGCGGCGCTACCCACCGCTGTTACCTTGGCTCCAAATGCTTCGAGGCCAGTTTTGAGAAATTTCCGGATCTCGGCGCTGCTTTCCACCACCAGGACTTGCTTTCCCGCTAGGGGTTTGGAAACCGATCCGGGTCTGCTTTCACTTTGGGCGATCGCAGCAGTGCGATCATCGGGTGCATTTTTGTTGGCAATCGGTAGCAGCACCCCAAAGGTGGCCCCCTGACCGATACCGGGACTCGAAGCCCAAACACTTCCCCCGTGCAGTTCTACCAACTGCTGCACAATTGAGAGCCCCAGCCCCAGCCGATTTTGTTCCTTGGTCTGGAAGTTGTCTGCGGGGCGGAAGTAGTCAAAGATGTGCGGCAGAAATTTGGGGTCGATGCCGCCACCGCTGTCGCTGACCTGAATCAAGACGCCCGACGGAGTAGGCTCGATCCGCACTTGAACTGGGTATGGTGTGGATTCTGGGGTGAATTTTATGGCGTTTGCAAGGAGGTTCCAGACTACTTGCTGCAAGCGTTCTGCATCTGCCAAAACGTAGCTGACGGCGGGGTCGAAATGTTTTTCTACGCGGAGGTTTTTGGCATCGGCGGCGGGACGGAGGGTGTCAATCGCAGATTCTATGATAGACGGGAGGTGAACTTGGCCGATGTTCAGGCACACTTTCCCTCGCAGCAGCCGCGAGAGGTCGAGGAGATTGTCTATTTGTCGGTTTTGTAATTTGGCGTTGCGCTCAATGATTTCCAAAGCGTGGCTGGTGGTGGCTGCGTTTAAATTGCGCGATCGAGCTAGCTGCGCCCATCCCAAAATCGCGCTCAGGGGCGATCGCAGTTCGTGGGAGGCGATCGCCAGAAATTCGTCTTTTGCCCGGTTGGCTTCGGCTTGGGCTGCTTCAACGGCTTTGCGATCGGTGATGTCGAATCCGATCGCCAAATACTGACAGTGTTTTCCCTTACAGTCCAACAGTGGAACTACTGCGGAGTACACCCAATAATCACTTCCATTCTTGGCTTTATTCTTAATGTCTCCTTGCCAAACTTCACCTTTGGCAACAGTTAATAGCAGATTTTTGATTATTTCCGAAGATTTATATTCCGAATGGAGGATACCGAAGTGGCTGCCGATTAGTTCGGCGCGGGAATAGTTGGAGATAGAGCAAACTCTTTCGCTGACATAGTTGATAATTCCTCGCGCGTCAGTCCTCACCGCAAGTGCCGATCGGTCGATCGCTATTTTAAAATCTAAACATTCTTGTAGCGACGAATCTAGTTCTTTTGTCGTAGAAAATTGATCGAGCCGATCGGGCGTGTTTTCTTGCTGGCGATCGGGCTTATCCTTACTCCATTGTTGGATTTCCATTGCTTCTATCTTCCCCTGACGGCTGACACCTAATCTACTCGCATCCTGATTCATTATCACAATTTTCTTTCCCGCACCGGCGGGTGTAATATTTTGTATCTCTTCATCTTCCTGAAAAATTGGCAGGTACCACATCCACTCGGGAGTCAACTCAATTTTTGTTTATAGTTGGCTAAAGTTTGTCAATCTGAGGACTGATTTTTTCAGATATAGCCGATCATCGGCTGCTGGCTCATTCCTTTTTATATTTTATCTTTTATCTTTTACTATGTGGAATTACTGATAAGTTTAGGGTGGGGAGCACACGCCTAGAGTTGCATTCTTGTTTTAAACGGGTATCATAACCGTCAACTTTTTTCTCACAATTACTCCTGGTAGCTGGCACAAAGTCTCGTCTTCGGCAGGCTTTCGGGGCTGTGGCATTCTGCCTCATCTGCACTCAAGGAGATATATGTGCAGGGCTAGACAGTTCCCAAATCACGGGCGGGTTTGGGCGCACAAAGTCCCTGTCTGGCGATCGTCCGTAACTTCTTTTAAATTATTTTATTCTACATCTTGACAGGTATGTATATTTTTTGTATTATAAATGTAATATAACTTCCGAGAAGAGAACCACCCAACTGCATTGGCGTACTCAACTATTAAGAATTTGAGGAAAATAGTCTGTGAATTTAGACGCTGTACGCGAGCAATTTGAACAAAGAGCCTTTGATTATGACGGCTTAATTCCTCGCCTCATTCCGCGCTATCGCGAGCAACACGATGTAATATTGCAGTTAATCCCTTCTGAAACTAATGCTAACATAAAAGTTCTGGATTTAGGCGCGGGAACTGGCATACTGTCGGCTCTGATTTTCTCAGCATTTCCTCAAGCAAATGTCCTAGCCTTTGACCTGGCGCAAAATATGCTGAAAACTTGCCAAACTAACTTGTCCGCTTTCCGAGAACGGCTGACCTTGCAGCAAGGAAACTTTGCCGAAGATGATTTCGGCAGCGGTTACGATTTGGTAGTTTCTGGGTTGGCAATCCACCACCTAGACAGCGCAGGCAAACAACAGCTATTTCACAAACTTTTCCACTCGATGAATCTAGGGGGAATCTTGCTAATTCGAGATATTGTGACAGGTGCTACCCCCAAGTTGACCGAGCAATACGAACAGTTGTGGCGGCAGTACATGAAAGCTAACGGAGAAGACGATGCAGCCTGGTTTAAAAAATATCGAGAAGAAGATATTCCCTCCTCTGTGGAAGAGCAGACAAAGTGGCTTGCAGAAGCTGGTTTTGCCGACGCTGGATGTCACTGGCGCTATCTAAATTTTGCTGTTTTTGGCGGAGTTGTCCCAAGGTAGAAGGCATTCGGCAGAAGGCAAAGTTTTTGAGAATTATCAAAAGATAAAGGTCGTGAAAACTCGCACATCAAACACTTTTTTGTTTCGGGTGTATAACCTAATTCTGTAGTTTTTAAGGGCGCACATAACCGCTATAATTAGCGCGCAAAACCATTTTTTACCTCCGGGAATCATTTTCCGAAAACCTGTAGAGGCGGGTTCACTCAAGCGCCCTCTGGCAGTGCAAACAGATTCAACAAACCCGCATCCAATCAACGATATAACCCGCTAACGACATTTTGTAAAAGGTGATTTAAAAGCTCAATAAAGAAAGTAAAATTATGAACGATTCTCGATTACTAAAAATCAGCCGATATCTCAGCAAACACCTGCGCCACGCGCCCGGGCGCATCGGCATTAAACTCGCTCCCGGTGGCTGGGTTCCTGTTAGCGAACTCCTCGATGCGTGCCAAAAAAATAACTTTCCAGTTCAGCTTGAAGAACTCAAAAAAGTAGTCGCGCAAAACGACAAGCAGCGCTTTTCATTTGACTCCACATGCACTCTAATTCGTGCTAACCAAGGACACAGCGTAGAGGTTGACTTGCAGTTAGAACCCGGTGTTCCCCCGGATATTTTATATCACGGAACAGGTAGCACAGCCGTCGAGTCTATTCTCAGTCAAGGAATTAGGAAAATGTCGCGGCATCACGTTCATTTGTCCGTGAATATCCAGACGGCGCGCCAAGTAGGTGCAAGACATGGCATCCCGGCTGTCTTTACTGTAGATGCTGCAGCCATGCAACGTGACGGTCATACATTTTACTGCTCGGCAAACAAAGTTTGGTTAGTAGATTTTGTGCCGCCCGCCTATCTCAAAATAAGTTGATTATTTTCACTTTTTTTGTAGAATGTGTACCACAAAAACTGTAAAATAAGAGTAAGTAGGAGTTTTGCAAAATGAGTGCGGAAGATATGGGTGATCGCGAAAACAATTTTCATCAAAACAATTCTCCCAATAGAGGTCTGCTAGGCTCTGGTTGGCGACCTTTTTACCGTCAATTTGATTTGGAACACCTGGTACATTTAGCGTCTAGCGACCCCTTAGAACTAGCTCAAAAAACTTTAGGGGCAGCTAGCGACATTGCCGACGCAATGGGACGACACCAATATACTTGGTGGGCAAATATTTTAAATGTGTTTTCGGAAAATACTCGCTACGAAATTGATGATTTTTGGGATTACATTACTCCGCAGCCAGTTTACCCGGATTACCGCTACAAAGATGTTTTAGTTACCGAAACGCCTGTGGTGCAATTGGTCAGCCGCGCTAGCATTCCCATCGACTACGTTCTCAACAAACTCCAAGAGATTACTGTTTTTAAAGTTCTGGATTTGCTAGGGAAACCGGATGCAATTACCCAGTCTTTTATGGAGCGACATTTTTCTTATCCCCCGGAGCGATTTATTAGCTGGGAACGCTTGGAAGTTTTGGGTACTGTTTATGCTTCTTGGGCTCGATTCGGCTGCTGGCTACAAATTGACAGCTACGACAGGGGTAGACGCTGCTACACTCTGATTTGCCAAGATATTGCGCCGCTCGTTAGCAAGGCAACTTATAATTTAGCGGTGATTCTGGGCGGGTACAAAAGCCGCGTCGGACAGGTTCACAGCCAGTTCCCAATTCGCACGTTTTCTGCGGAGGTTCAAAGTTTTACCGATACAGTTCAGCAGGCAATTTTGGATCAAAATCAGTTGGCTGTTTTGGTTAGTGGGGAACCGGGCACGGGCAAAACTGCTTGGACGCAAGCGGTAGCAAAGGAAATTTTAGTGCCGCTGGGTTATGTAATTTTTATCTTAGATCACGATGCTGTGGAAAATTTGGTTCTTCCTTACTTACTATGCTAAATCAATAGCTAAATCAGTAAAAATATCGAAACAAATATATAGAAAAGTAAATCAAGTCCTTGTC
>JARCMA010000316.1 GCA_030248405.1 Microcoleus sp. MP8IB2.171 | reverse complement strand
TTGTCCAATTACTTGTTTCTGCGAGTCACATTATTCCAGTTAGATGATACCCAATATTTACTAATGCTGAATATGCACCACATTGTCTCCGATGGTTGGTCTATTGGAGTGCTAATTCAGGAATTAGGGGCACTTTATACGGCATTTGCTAGCGAAAAACCTTCGCCTTTACCGGCTTTGTCGATCCAGTATGCTGATTTTGCAAAATGGCAGCGCGAATGGCTGCAAGGGGAAGTTTTAGAAACGCAGCTTGCTTACTGGCGGCAGCAGTTAAACGGCATTTCTATGCTAAATTTGCCTGCGGATCGATCCAGGCCAGCAATTCAAAGTTACCGAGGCAAAAGGCAATTTTTGCAACTGTCAAAACAACTGAGCGAGGCTTTAGAAACGTTGAGCCAGCGCGAAGGAGTGACGCTGTTTATGACAATGCTGGCAGCTTTTAAAACGTTGCTTTACCATTACGCGCAGCAAGAAGATATTGTTGTAGGTTCGCCGATCGCCAATCGCAACCGCAGTGAAATTGAAGCATTAATCGGGTTTTTTGTCAACAGTTTGGTGCTGCGTACAGATTTGTCGGGAAATCCAACTTTTCGAGAACTTTTAAACCGAGTCAAAGAGGTAGCATTAGGAGCTTACGCTCACCAAGATTTGCCGTTTGAGAAGTTAGTAGAAGAACTGCACCCCGATCGCGCGTTGAACCAAAATCCCTTATTTCAGGTGGCGTTTGCGCTGCAAAACGCGCCGGGGAATCGGTTAGAATTGCCCGAATTAACACTCAGCCCGCAGCAGTTAGATGTGGGTACAGCGCGGTTTGATTTGGAGTTTCATTTGTGGGAGCGATCGCCCAACAGCTCGGGAAGCAACCAATCGCCCAGCAATAAGCTGTGGGTTGATAGCTCAGATGGCATCAGCGGCATGGTTATTTATAGCGCCGATTTATTTGATGAAACTACGATTACCCGAATGTTAGGGCATTTTCAAATCTTGTTAGAAAGCATTGTTGCAAATCCAGAAGAGCGCATCGCAAACTTGCAATATTTGAGCGAGAAAGAGCGCTATCAGTTGTTAGTTAAATTCAACCAAACTCAAACAGATTATCCGCAAAATTTGTGCGTGCATCAGCTTTTTGAAATGCAGGCTGATCGGACACCGGATGCGATCGCGCTAGTATTTGGAGAGGATCAATTCACGTACCGAGAGCTAAATCTCCGCAGCAACCAACTAGCACATTACCTGCAAAAAATTGGGGTGGGGGCGGAAGTTTTAGTCGGGCTTTGCGTAGAGCGATCGCTCGATCTGATTGTGGGGATGTTGGGTATCCTGAAAGCGGGAGGAGCTTATCTAATTTTAGATCCGAGCAATCCTGTTGCGCGATCGATCTTTATGATTGAAGATGCTAAATTATCTGTGTTGTTAACTCAACAGCAATGGGTAGAGGATTTGCGCTCGGCAAATTTACAGATAATTTGTTTAGACACAGACAGGGAGATCGTTTCCCAAGAAATCGCCGACAATCCCACCAGCGCCGCCACAGCCGAAAATCGGGCTTACGCGATTTATACCTCCGGCTCCACCGGAAAGCCGAAAGGAGTGGAAATTGAGCACGGGAGCCTGTTAAATCTCGTTTTTTGGCATCAAAGAGAGTTTGAGGTGTCAGCGGGCGATCGGGCTACGCAAATTGCTGCGATCAGCTTTGATGCTTGCGGGTGGGAAATTTGGCCTTATCTCGCCGCGGGAGCTAGCATCTACTTTCCAGAAGATGACATGAGGCGAGATCCTGAAAAACTGCAAAACTGGTTAGTATCAAAAGCCATCACCATTAGCTTTTTGCCAACACCTTTAGCCGATCGCATTTTGCAATTAGATTGGCCTCCAACAACAGCATTGCGAATCATGCTCACAGGCGGCGAAAAACTGCAACAACATCCTCTCAAATCCCATCCATTTAAACTCGTAAATAACTACGGCCCCACCGAAAACACTGTCGTCACAACCTCCGCTGATATTCCCGCAGCAGAGCCAGACATCGCCCCCACAATTGGCCGCCCCATTGCTAACACTCAAGTCTACATATTAGACAAATATTTGCAACCCGTACCCGCAGGCGTTGTCGGCGAATTGTACATCGGCGGAAACGGACTCGCTCGCGGCTACCTCAACCGCCCCGATTTAACCGCAGCCAGCTTTATTCCCAATCCTTTTCAACCAAATTCAAGCCAGCGAATTTACAAAACTGGCGACTTAGTGCGCTACCTATCCGACTACAACCTAGAATTTTTAGGGCGCATTGACGAACAAGTAAAAATTCGCGGTTTCCGCATCGAATTAGGAGAAATCGAAACAGTATTAACTCAACATCCGGCAGTGCAGCAAACTGTAACCACAACTTCGGAAGATGCAGAAGGAAATAAACGTTTAATAGCTTATATCGCCCTGAATGCAGAATATAGCAGTACCAGCGAAACCAACCAGATCGTGCAATTGCAAGAAGAACAGATTTTGCAGTGGCAAATGCTCTACAATGAAACCTACAATCAACCTGTCGCAGAGTCCGATCCAACATTTAATATTGTCGGCTGGAATAGCAGTTATACCAATCAACCAATCCCCGCAGAACAGTTGCGCCAGTGGGCGAACAATCAAGCCGCACAAATTTTAGCTTTGCAGCCGGAGCGAGTATTAGAAATTGGGTGCGGCACAGGCTTGATGCTGTTTCAAATTGCACCTCACTGCACTCGATATTGCGCCACAGATTTTTCACCGATTTCGCTCAATTACATTCAGCAGCACTTAGCAAATCAACAGTTAGCTAATGTAACGCTGGTTCAGAAAATGGCGGCTGACTTTGAAGGAATAGAAACAGCCGATTTTGACGCGGTAATTCTCAACTCTGTCGTGCAATATTTCCCGAATATCGACTATCTCGTGCAGGTGCTAGAAGGTGCGGTGAAAGCAACGGCTCCCGGCGGCTTTATATTCATCGGAGATGTCCGCAGCTTGCCGTTGCTGGCAGCTTTTCATACTTCGGTACAACTGTATCAAGCCGAACCTTCTCTCGCTGGCGAACAGTTGCAGCAGCGAGTACAAATGCAAATTTTTCAAGAAACAGAGTTAGTTATTGAACCAGATTTTTTTAGCGCATTAAAGCACCGCTTTCCCCAGATTGGTGGCGTAGAGATTCAATTAATTCGCGGTAGTTACCACAATGAGTTAACTGATTTTCGGTACAATGCTATTCTGCATATTGCGTCGGAAACAGCTCCCCCCCAATTCCCGGCACAAGAGGAGTTGAGGGGAGCGAGACGGGTGGATTGGTCGGCTGAAAATCAGAAGCTGACTGTTACCAAGGTGCAACAAATATTATTGGAAAATCAACTCGATGTTTTAAGAATTGCTAATGTGCCTAATGCGCGGGTAACGGCAGCAGTTAAGGCGGCAGAATTGTTGTCTGTTGTCGATAAAATTCCCACAGCAGGTCAGTTGCAGAAAGCCGTGGAAAAAGCCGTGGATTTAGAAGTAGATCCCGAAGCATGGTATGCTTTGGAATTTCCGTATAATGTTAATATTAGTTGGTCTAATTCCGACAGTGAAGGGCGCTACGATGTAGTGTTGGCGCGGGGGGAAACCAGAAATTTTGTGCGAGAAACCACAGTCGATAAGTTGCGTCCTTGGCGCTCTTATGCTAACAATCCTTTACAAGCGAAAGCAGCGCGTAAATTAGTGCCGCAGTTGCAGGCTTATCTCGCAGAAAAACTGCCGGAATACATGATTCCGTCGGCTTTTGTGGTGCTGGAGTCGCTACCGGTGACGGCTAACGGAAAGGTCGATCGCCTCGCTTTGCCCGCACCGGAGCCGATTAAGTTAGAATGGGCTGGCGGTTATGTTGCGCCTCAGACTTCTGTTGAGGAAGTTTTAGTCAAAATTTGGGCTGAGGTTTTGGGGATAAAGCGAGTGGGTATTCGGGACAATTTCTTTGAATTAGGAGGTCATTCGCTGCTGGCGACTCAGCTTGTTTCTAGAGTGCGAGATGCTTTCGGCATAGAGTTGCTTTTGCGGAGCGTTTTTGAAGCACCGACAATCGGAGAATTGTCTGAGGTTGTTGAGAGTTTGAAAGAGAGCGATGCTAAAATTAAAGCTCCTGCTTTAGTGCCTGTTTCTCGCGAGAATCGTCGCGTGAAGCTGTCATCGCTGAACAGAGAAAGTAAAGAGAGATGATGAAAATTTTATTGTCCCTTCCAAGAAATACACCCAATGAGTTCATACGCTTTCTGGAACAATAAAGGCGGCTCCGGCAAAAGCTTCCTTTGCTTTGCAGCAGCTTGCGAATATGCTTACCGTCACCCCGATACTGATGTCTATGTAATCGATTTATGTCCGCAAGCGCAGGTGTCGGAAATGCTACTTGGCGGATATTTCACTAGCCCAGATGCGCTGCATTTTTTAATGAGCAAAACTCCGCGCGCCACAGTAGCAGGCTATCTAGAAGCGCGTCTGAATTCTCCATTTCGGATGGTGGCAGACGTATCGCCATATATATGCGAACCGAAAGAATTCAATCCGAATATACCAGAGAATCTAAGACTTGTATGCGGGGACAATTACCTGGAAATAATTGCTGAAGCAATCCGACAAACATCTCAATTGGAAATACCTTATGATTCGTGGAAACAGGTGCTAAGTTGGGGACGAGATTTGAGGGTTGCCCTGCGTTCGTATAGCGGCGATCGCGATACCCTATTCTTAATAGACTGTAGTCCTATTTTTGCTATTTATACACAGCTTGCTCTGGTGGCGGCAGAGAACTTGGTTATACCATTTATAGCGGACTATACTTCACGTCTGGCGATCGAGAATGTTCTCGCAATTCTCTATGCCATAACTGACCCGCATACGGTGCTATACGCACGAATTGCTTTTGCAAAACGCGCTAAGGAAGAAGGTGTTGCTGTACCAAAATTACATACATTTGCGAGCCAACATTTGACTCTGTATCAAGGGAGAGCGAGCAAGGCATCCGAAGCTGTAAACCAGACAATTATGCAGATGATGGATGATATACACAAGAAGCACCGTCATATTTTTGCTAACCCCAAAGACAAGCCGAGTAACACATTCATTGACATCCCAGATTTTGCCAGCGGTGCTGTACTCGCTGCTACGACTGGCACGCCCTTGCACAAACTCGCGCCAGCAGCCAAAAATATCGCGGGCGAGCAGGTGCAATTGGATGCAGAGTCACTGCAAAGCTACCGAAATGCACTTGAAAAATTCGTGAATTGTCTTTAGGAAATAGCCGTGCCGTCACCAGCAGCATTGAAGTACAAAACCGCGTCCAACACGGCTAGAACACTTCGCGAAACAGCTACCGATCCGCGCTTGCAACCAATATCGCGCAGCCAAACTCAAGTCTATTATCACTCCGCTCTAGCTGCATTTGTTGCTGTATGGGATGCTTACATAAACGAACTCGTTCGCAATTTTTTCGCAGCAACTGCAAATCCTTTAGAGCCCAAATTTCATGCCGTACATTCTATTGCTAGCAATGCGGCGGAACGCGCACTGGAAAGATTCAATACACCCAACTCGGAAAACACGCGAAACCTTCTGATTCAAAACACTGGTTACGATCCTATTGGCGATTGGGTTTGGCCTGCAAGAAGCATGAGCGGATTAGCCGTTCGGCAGAGGCTAAATGAGATTTTAAGAGTGCGGCACAGTTTTGCACATGGTTTTGCTATTCCCGCACTTTATTGGACTCAAACAGCAACCGGAAAAGTTCGGCTTACGGCTAAAGCGATAGACGATGTTGATGTGTTTTTTACACATCTTGTGAATGTTACCGACCTCGGCATGAAGCAGCATATCGAAATGAGTTATAGTCTAGTATTGCCTTGGTAAAGATTTTAATCAAAGAGATGAAATCTTCTCTATGTAATATTTGTAGGCTACTTTGTACGCGCTTTCCTTTGAGGCTTGCCTGATAATTTGATATGACTCAGTATCTTTCCGACAATTCCCTCCCGGCTGGTGAAGAAAAGCTTAATCTTCCCGAAGAAACAGAAGTTTTTGTATTCCCCGCCTCGTTTGCTCAGCAGCGGCTGTGGTTCCTCAATCAATTAGCACCGGACAATCCTTTTTACAATGTTTCAACGGCACTTTGCTTAACAGGTTCTCTCAATTTAATCGCCTTAGAGCAAACTTTTAACGAAATTGTGCAGCGGCACGAAAGTTTGCGTACTACTTTTGCGATGTTTGAGGGGGAATTGGTACAAATTATCGATCCGATTTTCACGGTATCTTTCACTACAATTGACTTACAAAATATCTCGCCCACTCAGCAGGAAACCGCAGCGCTGCAACTCGCTACCGATGCCGCACAAAGTCCTTTCGATTTAGCCGCCGGGCCGTTATTCAAAGTAACGCTGCTACAACTGGGGGAAACCGAACATATTTTGTTGCTGAATTTGCATCATATTGTGGCTGATGGTTGGTCGATTGGAGTGCTAATTCGAGAGCTGGGAACGCTCTACACGGTATTTGTAAATAACGGGCGATCGCCCCTCGCACCACTGCCTTTGCAGTACGCCGACTTTGCAGAATGGCAGCACCAATATTTGCAGGGCGAAGTATTAGCAAAGCAGTTAGTTTATTGGCGCGAGCAATTAAAGGGAATTACCGCACTCAATCTACCGACAGACAGACAAAGGCCGGCGGTTCCCTCCTACCGGGGCGCTAAACAATTCATCACGCTATCTCCCGATTTAAGTAACTCACTAAAGTCATTGAGCCAGCAAGAAAGCGCGACTTTATTTATCACCTTGCTCGCCGCTTTTCAAACTTTGCTGTACCGCTATACAGGACAAGTAGACATTGCAGTAGGAACGCCGATCGCCAATCGCAACCGGAGCGAAATAGAAGCATTAATCGGTTTTTTTGTCAACAGTTTAGTGCTGCGTGCAGATCTATCGGGAAACCCCACGTTTTTGGAACTATTGCATCGGGTAAAAAACGTGGCAATTGCAGCCTACGCCCACCAAGATTTGCCCTTCGAGAAGCTGGTGGAGGAATTGCACCCCGATCGCGAGTTGAGCCGCAACCCCCTATTTCAAGTTAGTTTTAGCCTGCAAAATACTCCTGTAGCAGCGCTCGAATTGCCGGGAATCGCTGGAGAGGCGATCGACTTTGACGCGGGAACCGCCAAGCTCGATTTAGAGTGCCACTTGTGGGAAGATGCAGGAAGTATTCAAGGGCAATTTGTCTACAGCACAGACTTATTTGATAGCGGCACAATTGCGCGCATGGCGGGACATTTCCAAACCCTGCTCGAAGCCATTGTTGCCAATCCCAAACAGCACCTCAGCGACTTGGCTTTGCTGACAGCGCCAGAATACCAGCAATTATTAATCGATTGGAATGACACTCAGAGAGATTATCCGCAAAACCAGTGTTTCCATCAGCTATTTGAAGAGCGAGTCGAGCGCGAGCCCGATGCTGTCGCCGCCGTCTTTGAAAACCAGCAGTTAACCTACCGCCAACTCAACAGCCGAGCCAACAAACTTGCACGTTACTTGCAGCAATTGGGAGCAGCACCAGAAGTTTTAGTGGGCCTTTGTGTAGAACGTTCCTTAGATGCGATCGTCGGATTGCTAGGCATTATCAAAGCAGGCGCAGCCTACCTGCCTTTAGATCCAACTTATCCTCAAGAGCGCCTTAACTTCATGTTAGAAGATGCTCAGGTGTCGATTTTGCTAACTCAGCAGCACTTAGCAAAAAACTTGACGCAGCCGGAAAATTACGGAGTTTTTTCAGTAGTGTGTTTGGACTCCGATAGAAAAATTATCGCCCGACAAAGCCCAGAAAACCCAACTACAAATATCATACCAGAAAACCTAGCCTACGTCATTTACACATCGGGTTCAACCGGAAAACCCAAAGGCGTTTTAATCGAACATCGGGGACTCTACAACTTAGCACTAGCTCAAATTGAAGCTTTTAACTTAAACTCAAATCACCGCATTTTGCAATTCGCATCCCTAAGTTTTGATGCCTCAATCTTTGAGATTGTCATGGCCTTGGGAACCGGAGCAACACTTTACTCAGCCAAGAAAGAATCTTTGTTGCCAGGACAAACATTAATCCAATTTTTGCAGGACAATGCTATTACCCATGCTACCCTCCCGCCCTCGCTGCTAGCTGTCCTTCCAAGCGCCGAACTTCCCGCACTGCAAACAATCATCTGTGCTGGTGAATCCTGTTCCTTGGATGTGGTGAAACGCTGGGCTTCTGGGCGCAGGTTTTTTAACGCTTACGGCCCTACAGAGGCGACTGTCTGGTCGAGTTTTGCTGAAATTGGCGATTCCCTGCGGGATAGCTTCGCTTCACGCCAAAAACCCCCAATCGGCCGCCCAATTGCCAACACTCAGCTCTATATTTTAGATGAACATTTACAGCCCGTACCCGTGGGAATTCCCGGTGAATTGTACATCGGCGGTGCTGGTTTAGCGCGAGGCTACATCAACCGCCCCGAATTAACCGCCCAGCGCTTTATTCCTCATCCGTTTAGCGAGAAACCAGGAGAACGAATTTACAAAACAGGTGACTTAGCTCGCTATTTACCCGATCGCAATATTGAGTTTTTAGGCCGCACTGACGCACAGGTAAAAATTCGCGGGTATCGAATAGAATTAGGAGAGATTGAAGCGCTGCTGATGCAGCATCCAGCAGTCAAAGAAACAGTGGCGGTTGCTGAGGATGATTTGTCGGGAAACAAGCGCCTAGTTGCCTATGTCGTCCCGAATCCGACTCAGGCGCTCAATCCCTTGGAAATGCGGAGTTTTCTCAAGGAAAAGCTGCCCAATTACATGATTCCCCATGCCTTTGTGGCGATCGACTTTCTGCCCCTCACCCCCAATGGCAAAATCGATCGCCTGCGCCTACAAGCATCGGCAAATATGACTAGCAAATCAACAAATCGAAGCTGCATTGCACCTCGCACGCCAACCGAATCAACCCTCGCCCAAATTTGGTCAGAAATCCTGAATGCCGAACCCGTTGGTATTCACGACAACTTCTTCGATTTGGGTGGAGATTCCCTGCTAGCAATCCGCCTCATCAATGAGATTAACCAGCAATTTGAGCGCGAGTTGCCGCTATCTGCTCTTTTTTTAAATCCGACAATTGAAGGTTTAGCCGATTCGTTAAATTCAGGAACAAATTCTCTGGAATGGTCGCCTTTAGTTGCAATTAAGCCTCGCGGTAAAAATCCCCCGTTCTTCTGCGTCCATCCCATCTTTGGCGTCGTATTTCCTTATTGCGAGTTGGCATTTCAGCTAGGAGAAAATCAACCGTTTTACGGACTGCAACCGAAGGGGATTGACGGCGAAAGTTCTCCGTTAACTAGCATTAAAGAAATGGCGGCTGACTACATCGCAGCCTTGCGTACCGTTCAACCAAAAGGGCCTTATTTTGTAGGAGGCTGGTCTTTTGGAGGTTTGGTTGCTTTTGAGATGGCTCAACAGTTGCTCGCAGCGGGGGATGAAGTGGCTTTGCTGGCTGTGCTGGATACTTTAGCGCCGGTTCCTGCTAACAAACCTTCTTTTTGGGACGGTTGCAAGTTTATTCTGACTACTGTTTCGCGCTCTATCTGGCCTTTTGTAGTAGATTATTTTCGCTTGGTATCTGCTGCAGAAAATGTTAAATTTGGCGGTATTGCTGCGCGATTTCCTAAATTAAATAAGATGCTTAATCTAGCACCTAATTTTTGGCCTCGCTGGAATTGGAAACAGGCTGTTATGGTTAGTATCTTATCTCAGGAGTCAAAAAAACATAACTGGCGCGAGCTGGCAATTCCCTCAATGTTTACTGTATTTCAGGCTAACAGTCAAGCAACTCTCAGCTATGTACCGAAAATTTATCCGCAGCGAATTACTCTGTTTAGATCGAGGGAAAAGCTAAGCATGAGTCATCAAGATCCGACTCTTGGGTGGAGTGAATTAACGACGGAAAAAGTAGAGGTGATTAGGGTTCCTGGGAATCACCTGACTATGCTGAGAAAGCCCTGCGTCGAGGTGCTGGCTCAACAGCTCAAGCAGTGCTTGGATCAGGAATTAAGTTATTGAGTTACCAGCGGGCTTGTGCGAGGTAAAAAAAGTGTGATCCCCAGAAGCAAGCTTTGTGCAACTATAAATCATATCAAATCTG
>JARCMA010000315.1 GCA_030248405.1 Microcoleus sp. MP8IB2.171 | reverse complement strand
GACTTTCTGCACCCTGTCATAGTCTTGAGTTTCGTCTGTCATATTAAAATCGCCCGCGACAATTACTGGCAGAGTTTCTCGCTCAACTCGCTGCACTAAGTCTTGAATTTCAGGCGATCGTTTGTCATATTTGTAAACTGGAATTTTGAGAAAACCCAATTTTTTAGATATCTTCAACCACGGCCCGGTAGCTTGCATATTATAAATAACTACTTCTTGTTCGTTAAATTTAATAATTGCCCGCTGCTGCGTTTCTCGATGACCAGCTAAGTGCAGTATTTCGCTAGATATAATTGGATATTTGCTCAAAATTCCGACCCGTGAAGTACCCATTTGATAGGGGTAGTCTGCTTTTAACCAGGTGAAAGCTCTTTTGGTATGTTTCTTAACGATTTCTTGTAAAAAGATAATATCGGGTTTTTGCTGCTGAATCAGTTTAACTAAAGTTGGTGACTGAGTTGCATACCAACCGACGTTATGGGATAAAATTTTGAGGCGGGGCTGCGAATTTGTGAGGTTTATGGGTGTGGGAGAAAAGTATTTAATGTACAGCCAACTTATTAGGAGAATGCAGGCGATCGCGGAAATAATAGTGAACCATCTTTTTTTGATGATTAACAAACCGATGATGGGAAGCAGGAAACTAGGGAAGAAAATTAAGGGGATAAAAGTGCTAATTAAGGCAATAATTCCTATTCTATCCCAAAAGATTAGTTTGAGAAGGAAATAGCAGATAATAAATGCTGAGTAACTGTAAGCAAGAAATTTTGCAGATTCATTTAAGCCTCTCTGGATTATATCTTTTGGGATGTGCTTCATTGGGAACCTATTAAAATAAAAACTTGCTTAAATCGAATTCTTCATTTGACCGATGTTGGTTGTCTCTTTCTGAAATCAGAACTAACAAAAGGCGATCGGTATAATCCGCCGCACCCCGCAACTCTTCGCGCAATATTTCCAGTCCACCATTAGCATATTCTTCAAAAATTTGCAAGCGTTCTGCTTCCAATTTTTCGTCGAGATGGGAGAGAATTTGAGGATTTTTGGTTTCGGCGATCGCAATTAACTTAATCGCCATATCGTAACCCCTGGATACAAAGATATCAACATCGATCGCACCCGGTTCTCGTTTGGAAATTTCTCCCAAGGGCGATCGTTTTTTCCGCTGATTTCCCAAGGCGGCGGCGAAGGCGATGACATCGGCGTAAGTCTGAAATGGCGCGGAGTTGTTATCCGATAAAGTTAAGGATTTGACTAACTCGGCTTTATCTTTAGCAATTCTAATTCTGTTAGCAGCCATTGGGATTAATATGTAATTTTTAAGTGAGTAATTTGATTGATAGAGTAACCGCAGATTTGAGGCAGATAAACACAGATTAACGCAGATAGTTTTTAGAATGTCCGTAATAACATAATTTTTTGGGCAAAACTTCCTCTGGCTTCCCGGCGCTTGATTTTTTCGGCTAAAAGTCGATCGCCCGAA
The DNA here is from genome assembly GCA_030248405.1 of Microcoleus sp. MP8IB2.171. Classification (GTDB taxonomy): domain Bacteria; phylum Cyanobacteriota; class Cyanobacteriia; order Cyanobacteriales; family Microcoleaceae; genus Microcoleus. Next base: position 19,125 of record JARCMA010000315.1, on the reverse strand, counting down.
ATGCCAAAACTCGCCATCACCGCATCTATCACCTCATACAAATCCGCCAATTCCGCCACCAAATCATCCTCATCAGCCGCCGCCGCTTCCCCCGCTTCCTCAATCAATTTCTGCCGCAAAGCTTGACGGTATTCGCGATCGGACAAAATTACAACCTCGCATTCATTCCCGCTTTGGCGAATAATTTCAGGAATGCGATCGCGCACCAACTTATGATACTCTTTTTCCATATCAAACTCCCTTCAACCTTGACTAAAAGTTTGAATCAACCAGCGATTAATTTCCCCGTCATCTTCTGTTTGACTCCGGTTCAAAGCTTCCTCAACTAACGCTATTTCTAAGCCCGGTAAAACCAGTGAATTTTGAATTGTCCCACTCCCTCCCGCAGTAATAGCAAATGCAAATACAGCATTCGTATTTGCATTAGCTGCCCAATATTCTTGGACTTCAGAATGTTCGTAAATTAAACGCTTTACTCCCAAATCATCTGCACTAGAAGATGCTCCTATTTCCACCACTAAAGCTGGATGTGCAAACCCATTCAAATTAATTGGCGTATTCGTGCGAGGAGGTAATTCAAAATCTGCACCTATATAATAAGACAAATCAGGTTGAAATTCCCGAATACCTGTTTTGCGAAAACTGGCATTAATTAACTCAACTATTCGGATATTTCTAAAAGCTGTATAAAAATTGACAACTCTCGAAACTACTGAATTATGACGACTGTGCAATGGCCCTACTGGTGACATTTCTACCCTCATATGTTCTTGATAGTAATAAAACTTGCCCTTTTCCCATGTTGAATCCTCAGCAAAATTTAGAAACTCTTCCCACGTCGCCTTCACCCAAATATCCGTTTCCAAAACCTGCGTAATTGCCGAATTATAAGCCATAATCCACCTCTACAATTTCTGTATATTCAAATTCCACGTCAAACTCCATTCAACCTTGACTAAAAGTTTGAATCAACCAGCGATTAATCTCCCCGTCATCTTGCGTTTGACTCCGGTTCAAAGCTTCCTCAACTAACCGGATTTCCAGCCCCAGCAAAACCCGCGACTCTTGAATTCTCCCGCTACCTCCGCCATTAATCGCAAACGCAAAAACCTCCCGCGTGTTTGCACGTTCAACCCAATATTCGCTAATTCCTGCATTTTCGTAAAGCAACCGCTTGCTACCTAAATCATCGTTAAAAGAAGATGCACCAATTTCTATTACCAAATTCGGCGGATCGTATTCATTCAAATTAACAGGTGAATTGTTGTCTTTAGGAGGCACTCTTAAATCTGAACCGATGTAGTAAGCTAGATCGGGTTGAAACTCATGAATACCTGTTTTCCGAAAACTGGCATTAATCAACTGCACTACTCGAATATTTCTCAACGTAGCAAACAGACTGACTACAGATGAAAGGATTGACTGTTGATGCCCGTGCAATGGCCCTACTGGTGACATTTCTACCCTTATTTGTTCTTGATAGTAATAAAACTTGCCCTTTTCCCAAGTTGAATTATCAGCGAAGGCTAGAAACTCTTCCCATGTCGCCTTCACCCAAATATCCGTTTCTAAAACCTGCGTGATTACCGAATTAGAAGTCATAATCCACCTCTACAATTTCCGTATATTCAAATTCATTCGGACTGCGCTTAACTAAAGGATAGCGCATCCCAGCCAGTTCGATCGCATCTTCTTCACAATCAGCTTTAGGAGAATTGTACACCAGCACGTATTCCCTGCCGGTGCAGCTTTCCATCTCTTGAGCAACTTCTCCGCGCCACTGAGTTTTCGTCACCAAAACTACCAATTGATTCGCCAACTTCGGCAGCTTATTTGCAATTTGCTTGCGATAAATCTCATCCAAACTGCCAAAGGGAGAATCCATCACAATCGGAAAGGTACTGCTATCCGGGCCCATCAAAGTATTCTTTTGACTCCACTCCCGCACGCCCTCAATAATCCCGCCAATAAACGACAAACTAAGGATTTGATTTTCTCCCGTCGAAGCGGCAACTAAAGATTCTTTTCCCGACGTATTTTCTACTAGCGTCAGTTCATATTTATCGCTTAACTTGGGAATGTAAGGAGTAAAAGAAATTTGACTAAAAATATCTTGCACCCGTTTTTCTAATTGAGAACAAAACTGTTTTTCTAAGCGCGATCGCACTTCAGTTAGGCGATCGATCGCATCCTGAGTCGCAGCAATCCGGCGCTGGGCTAATACTTGCCTTTGCTCGTTCAGTTGCTGCTTATCGATTTGCTTGTCCAAAGCCGACACCTGCACATTCAAGCTCTCAATCTGCTGCTGGTTAGAGCCTGTTTCCCGGTGCAAATCGCCAATTTTTGCCTCAATTTCATCCAAGCGCTTTTGCAAGCGGCTGACATCGCCGTCAGGAAAATTTCGCAGCTTGCTGTGAATATCGTCCAACTGCGTTTCCACCCGAGAAAGTTCAGTTCTGTCGCGGGTAATATTGCCTTGCTGGCGGTCAATTTCCTCCCAAAAATCAGCTACTTGCCTATCAATTTCATTTACCCGATCGCTAATCCGAATAGTTGTTTCTTCCACATCGCCAACACCTGCTTTATCCATCCAACCGCTAACCTGTTGGCGAGACTCAGAACCCTCCACTAATTCCGCACCGCAGATACACCGCTGCTGCGCTAATAACTCTTCCAAAAACGGCCGCTGAATCCCCGAAAACAACTCGCCTTTTTCCCGCAGACCCCCAACAATTAATTGAAATTCCGCCGCCGAATCTGACAGAAATACCGCGTAACCGCGCATAGATATTGAGCGTTTTAGAGCATCTGTAGCTTGTGAAATTTGTTGCTTAAATAAATGGCGCTGCTTTTCCAATTCGTCTCGCAAATTTTGCAATTCGGCGGCACCACCCAGTAGCAGCAAATCACCGTTAACTGCTTTTCTTAACTCGCCTTGATGAATCAATTCTTGCTCAATTTCTAATTTTTTTTGCAAAAATTGTTCTGCCTCTTTTTGAGAGTTTTGCTTCTCTTTCAAAAGTTTCTTAATTTCGGAACTGCCAATCATTCTTAAATCTGTTTCTAGAGACTTTCTGGCATCTCCCAAATGTCTAATTGAGCGATTCAGCACCTCTACTCCCAGCAATTCCTTAGTAGCTTCAGCAATTTCTGCTTTCTTATCGTGGCGGACAATTTGCTCGATTCGCTCCCCGTCAAAAAAGAAATATTGATGCAAACTTTCCGGCAAAATTCGTCCGATAATATCATCAGGATGCTGGGGCGGTAGCATCCAGCGACCGTCATCTTTTGCTACCTGCATAAACAATTCGCCTTTGGTGTGTTCGACACTATTTTGACTTTTGTAAGCATGGCAACTGCGCCTTACTTGGTAGCGCTTGCTGTCGTGTTCAAACACGATTTCCACCCAACAAGGTACTCGTTTGCCCGGTTTTGCTTCCGCAATAGCGCGTTTATTTACTGATTGTTCTTCCGTAAAACCCGCGCTCAGATTTCCGTAAAGTCCCCAAGTAAAGGCATTCATCAAAGCTGTTTTTCCAGCACCGTTATTGCCGTGAATCACTGTAATATTTTGCGCGCCCCAGGCTAGCTTAATTTCGGGTGTTTGGCCGAAAAACTGCCGGAAATTGCACAGACTAATTGAAATCAGCTTCATACAATTGCTTCCTTAATAACTTTCAAAATGTCATCGCTAATATAGCGGGGAGCCCTCATGTACAGTTTATCTTTTTCAATTTCTAATACCCGTTCGATAATTTGTCGGACTTCGGGCGGCGCGCTAGTAATTGGTTCCTGTACATCGCTCAATTCCTGATGAGTTTGATAAGAAGAACGATTTTCTGCTAAAATACTTGTCGGTACGGCTGCGATCGCACTATCTTCATATCTAAATGCCATAATCAGATTTTCATGCAGATTTTCAGTCATTTTTTTTCAAATATTAAAAACTAGCAACTCAAACTGCGATCGAATAATTCTATATTCTCAAACATAAACCGAACCTGAATAAATGTCAAATATCTAATAGTCCATAACGCCTCTGAATTTGAAGCAATTTCACCCTAGCTTCCCCAGCATTGTCGGCTAAATCGGCAAATTCCAAGAAACGCTTCAACTCTTTTCGCAGTAAATTGCGCTCGACTTCTAAGGTTTCACGACCCAAATCTGGAGGCAAAACTATCATGTCAAATAAAGTTGCCCTTTCCTTCCCCGGATGTGGCCGCAAAATCCGTCCCCGGCGCTGAATAAACTGGCGCGGATTGCTGCTGCTTGCTAAAATTACAGCATTGCGAATTGCTGGAATATCCACGCCTTCATCCAAACAGCGAATCGCTACCAAACCTTGCAATTCTCCACTCTCAAATTGTTGGCGCAATCGTTCTCTTTCTGCTAAAGGAGTTGCCGCTGTATAAGTGTTAACTCGGTAGCCTAATTCTGAACCCAATAACTTCGCGGTTTCTGTTAGTTGGCGGTTGTTATTTCGGCGCGCACCTCCTTCGATCGCACCGTCGCCGCAGTAAAATAAAGTGTGTGCTGTGTCGAGACGGTGAATCATTAATTCTCGCAAAGCTACTAATTTATTAGCGGCCGCTCCAATTAACCGGGCGCGCTGCATTAATAAAGTTGTTAAAGCATCGTTTTCTTCTACTTTTTCATCGCCCCAAAGCGCCCAGCCAATCTTTTGAGTTAAGCGGGAATATTTGCGGGTTTCGGATTCGGTCAATTCTACTAAAATTGGATAGTATAAATAATGTACTAATGCTTTTTGGCGGATGGCGTCGGCTAAGGTGAGTTCCGGCTGCAAAACCGGGCCGAAATAATCTAAAATAGCTTCGGTTCCTTGTTCGTCGAAATGCCTTTCTGGGGTGGCGGAAAGGGCGAGTCGCAGTCCAATATTGCGCGGCAAACTTTGTCCTAAACGGGGCGCGCCTAAGTTGTGAACTTCGTCTCCAATAATCAGGGTTTTTTCTGGGAAATAGCGCAGTTGCGATCGCAAACTATCTCCCATTAAGGTAGCATTGGTAGTGATGATTGTGAGAAATGCTCGCTCGCCCGATCGCACTTCATACAAACCCGCAGCCAGCTTATTTTGCCAACTGCGGGCGCTATCAAAAGCCAAAATAGGTTTTAAACCAAATTTCTCGGATTCGCGCGCCCACTGATTCACCAGGTGGCAGTAAGGGCAAATTACGAGCAGGACTTGCAGGTTAATTTTATTGTATAATTCAGTGGCGATCGCCAGTGCAGTAATCGTCTTGCCGCTACCCGTCGCCATCTTCAGCGTACCGCGTCCCTGATTCGCAAACCAATTAGCAACCGCCACTCGCTGATACTGTCGCAATTGCAGCGATGGCGGCATTTTCGGAAACCCAAATTGCGAATTATTAGCCGTTGAGCGATTCACCTTTTAATGTCGTTAGATGCAAAATTACCCTGACTCAACTGTAACTCATTTCTAATTAAAACTTAACAACTCAAACAAATTTGTCGCCGACAATTGCAAACCCGACAGCACATCGAGCACAGGTAAAATATCCTGATTCTCCTTCGCCTCTGGTTGCTGCTGCGGCTTAAAAACAAGAACTAATTTTTCCTCCGGGTCAATCAACCAACCCAGTTTAGCATTGTGATTCAAGCAAAACAAAATATTATTGATTACCCGAGTTGGATTTTGAGCCGGCGATAAAATTTCAATTGTCCAATCCGGCACAATTTCAAACCTGTTTTCTATCTCTCCGTTAGCATTAAGAGGAATGCGCGACCACTCAAACACTGCTATATCTGGAACAATAGAACGTCCCCCAAAAGTGCAGCGCAATTCAGGAAAAGCATAAGCTAATTTCTGCGGTTTACCAACTTGATTAATTGTCGATGGAAACTCGAATTGCAATGTACTGTGTTTTCCTTGTGGCATAGCTTTTTGATAAATTTGACCGTCAACATACTCGCTAGCCGGCTTAGTTTCTGGCAGTAGCAAAAACTCTTCCAGAGAAATTTTTGACGGAGACTGAATTGACGTTAACATAAGCGATTAAACCCTCAAAAACTCTTAGAAATTCACGTCGCTGTCACCTTCCCAATCCTGACAACTCTCCGATTCCACACCAGTAGGGTGCATCGCACAAACCAACAAATTTCCCCCGTAAACTTGACCGTGATAGTTGCGACAACCGCGACAAGCCGGCTGCTGCGTCGGCGAAGGGTCTACATAAGTCACCATCGACCAATCTATCTCATCAAATTGCGGGTCGAAGTCGCGGCAAATTTCAATTATCGGTTCGATAAATTCATTAAATAAACCGTCAAATTCATTGAAATAACCGTCAATGTCGTTAATCAGATTATTTTGTACTTGTTCTGTAAACTCTTCCGACATTTTTGCCAAAACGTCCAGCATTTCGACAAACTCTTCGCCCATTTCGCTGAAAAAATGCTCTACTTCAGAAACAGCATTTTCCATGACTCCAAAAAAATCTTTAGACCAATCTTCCATGAATTTGACAGCTTGCTATTACAAAATATTTTACAGACAGGTGCAGCCAGCCTCATGTGAAGTGCTTGCACCTACTTTCAATTCTATTACCTATTGCCTGATATCCGTCCACATCTGACAGGGGAGATATTCAAAAAGGGAACTCAAGAGTATTATCCTGAGTTCCCTTCATGCTTTGCTGAGCGAGCTTTTTTGAGTTTAATCTCGCTTCAGCCGCCGCAATTCCTCTTGTAAATTCTGCACCTGTTCGCGGAGCTTGTCTACGCCGCCTGTCTCTTTAGCATCTTTTGCCGAGACATCTTCTTCCTCAGAAATAATTTCAATCCGCCGAGGTTCAGCGGGTTTTTCGTTCCCAGCCGATGCTACGGGGGGTTGCTGCTGAGCCTGTTGCACCATGTCATCAACAAAGCGGCGAGCTTCTTCCGTTGACATCTCGCCACGCTTGACTAATTCGTCTGCCAGCTTTTGGGCTTCAGTGCGTAATTCAGTTAACTTGCTGCCAGCTTTTTCACCAGCGTAGGAAGCTAGCCCGACACCAAGGTAAACTGCTTTTTGTAAAATATCTCCGAAACCAGGCATAGGAGCTACACCTCATAAAACTGGGTGAACCGGAGACCACGCCTATTACAAGCATCCCGTGTTGCTGCTACCTTCCGGTCCTGACAAGATTTGGGCGTTGGAATCGCGTGGGTCCAGTTCATTTATGAGTATAACACAGTTATTTATTCTTCAACCACACACCAGTGATAAATTTCATAAATAACGCAACCGTTCTTCACCAGCGGGTCTTCAGCGACGATCGCCTTTGCCTCATCCATCGAACCCGCCTCAAACAGCAACATACCGCCGCCCCGCCGCCCCCAGTAGCCAGTTTTCGCTCGGTGTCCTTTAGAAATCAACTCTCGGACATAAGCTCTGTGAGCTGGCACGTATTGGTCAAAGACAGGCTTTTCGACAATTCCTTGCTCAATTTTGACAAACCAAGGCATTTTTATTTGGGATTTTAGATTTTATATTTTAGATTGGGAATGGGTGATCAGCAATGGGATCTAGGGCAAATGCTCTATATTCCATTTTCCACCATCCTTTCTTAACGCGATGTTATCCCATGAACCAGTCAAAACAGCGATTTTTTATTGCCTTAGTGCCGCCTCCCGATATTGAACAGCACATTACTGAGATTCAACTGTATTTTGCGGAACACTACAACAGCCGCGGTGCTTTGAATTCGCCGCCGCACATCACGCTGCAACCTCCTTTTCACTCGTTAGCGGAGGATGTTCCAACATTAGAGCAAAGTTTGAAGGAGTTTTCTGCAAACCGGCTGCCCATTCCCGTTACTCTATCTGGTTTTGCTGCTTTCGCGCCCCGCGTCATTTACGCTGATGTTGTCAAATCGCCCGAATTGCTGGAGATTCACAAAGATTTGATTAGTTATATGGAGGCAACTTTGGGAATAGTCGATCGAGTTTCTCAGACTCGCCCATTTGTACCGCACATGACAGTAGCATTTCGCGATTTAACTCAGGATAATTTTCAAACTGCTTGGTTGGAATTTGCAGGGCGATCGCTCAACTTTGAGTTTACCGCTTCCGCGTTAACTTTACTGCTTCACGACGGCAGCCGCTGGAATATCAGAAGATCCGGCGGTTAGAAACCGCGTCTATAGAAACAAAACCCGAGCTCAGAGGGGTTGAATACCTGGCGGTTAATATGTTATTTTCTTTAGTCCGCGGAGGCGGACATCGTTTGTGTAGGCGCGGTTTCAACCGCCGTCTTTTCTTACCGATCGCTCTTATTAGGAGTTGCAAGTGCCACAGTTCCATAAACCGAAATTCCCGAGTCTTCCAATATTTTAATTGCCGACTTAACCGTAGTGCCGCTAGTGTAAATATCATCAACTAACAGCACTCGATCGCGCGGGCGTCGGCGGCGAAAATCTTTCCCCAAACTTAAAGCATTTTTCATTTCCGCTTGCCGCTGCTGTGGCGTCAGAGCGAATAAAGCCTGAGTATTTTTCACCCGCTCCAAACCGTGTCGCTGCAAAGGCAAACCAGTCAACTCGCAAAAACTTTCAGCCAAAAGTTCCGCCTGGTTAAAACCGCGCTCCTTAAGCTTTTCTTGGTGCAGGGGAATCGGTACAACTGTTAAATTGTCTATAGCTAATTCGGGAAAACTCAACCAAGCTTCGGCCAGCCAGCCGCCGAGAGGTTTGGCTAATTGCGGATTGCCGTCATATTTCAAAGCTGCGATCGCCCGTTTGAGAGCCCCGCCATACTCCCCCCACACAAAAACACGCTGCTCTGAATGCCAAAATCGACCAGGATCGGTTAACTGACATCGCTGAAGTTGCTTGTGACAGTACGGACAAAACTCTGTGGCTGCCGGTCGCTGACAAAGAGGACAGTTAGACTTAAGAAATAGATTGAGAAAAGATTTGACTAATCCCGTCCATTTTCGCTTGTTCATCCTAGAATTGTGGTAAGTGATTAATGGGAAAAACTATCAAATTCAATCTGTTTCCACGGACAGGCTCGCAGCGTGAAAAACCTCTACTGGCTAGACAAAATTCAACCTTCAGACCGAGATGCAGTAGGAGAAAAAGCATTTTACTTGAGCTATTTGCTCCAGAAAAATCATCCCGTTGTACCGGGTTTTGTCGTACCGGCTACAATATTTTGGCAGTTTTTAGAGTCGATCGACTGCCTAGAACCGCTGTTTGCTGACTGGCCACACTCTTCCCTGCACTTGAATGTCGATGAACCCAGGCAACTGCAATCGATCGCCCGCAGCATCCGCCACCAAATCCTCGCAGGCAAACTGCCAGATTCACTGCTCTCCACCCTAGAGTCTGCGGTTTCTCAACTCAACTCACAGTCAAACTTCAACTCCACAGCCTTAATTTTTCGCCCTTCCCTGACTTCCTGGAAGCCGAAAACAGTCGGCATTCTGGAATCTCAGGCAGTACGGGCAGAACCCGAAGCCATTGGGGCCGGACTCAAACGAGCTTGGGCAGAAATGTTCAGAGCCCGAAGTCTATTTTACTGGCAGCGGTGCGGCCTGCGTGTACAGCAAATCAATCCCGCAGTTTTGGTGCAGCCACTTCAAGAAGCGATCGCCGCAGGCGAGGTGAAAACAAAGGCGGGCGCACAGTGGGAAATCCAAGCCACCAGCGGTTTGGGATTGTCCCTCGCTAGGGGAGAAACCATCCCCGATTACTATCAAGTGCAGCCGGAAACAAGCGCGGTTAAATTCCAGCGGATCGGTTACAAAACATTAGCCTACAATCTCAAAGTCGGCGATGGTGAACCGAAAATAAAACTGCTGCTGGGCAAGTTTGCTGCTTTCCCAATTCCCGATTCTTCATTTATAATTCCTGATTTTGCTGATTGTTGCGTGCAAGTTTTAGCGCTGGGAGAGGAAGCACAAACAGAATACGTTTTAGAGGAATCGCAACTGCAAGAAATCATTGAATTGAGTAAAAAAGCGATCGCAGAATTTGACTCAGATTTAATTTTGGAGTGGACGCTAAACCAGTCAGCAAACAGCGGCGAACTGCAGTTTTATTTCACTCAAGTTCGTCTTGTGAAAGCGGAAAAAGTCGCGCCACTAGAGGAAAATTCGATCGCCCGAGAGCACCCAAACTCGATCGCCCCAGCCCGAACTCCTGCCATACTCAGAGGTGTGGCAGCAGCATCAGGAAAAGCCGAAGCAATTGCCCAAGTTATGACTAATTCCCACCCAGAAAACGCGGAATTCTTAGCCGGAGGCATTTTGGTAGCCCGGACAATCGAGCCGAATTGGCTGCCTTGGCTGAAGGTTGCTGCTGGGGTAGTTGCGGAACAAGGAGGCATGACAGGCCACGGCGCCATTTTAGCGAGAGAATTGGGGATTCCCGCCGTTGTAGGAGTTGTCGGGGCCACTCGGGCGATCGCGTCGGGCGATTCGGTTTTGGTAGACGGCGATAGCGGAGAAGTTTTTGCCCTCGCCCAACACGATGCGATCGAGACAGGAGACAGCGGCAGGCTTCGGGACACAGCAACAAATACAGACATATACAGTACAGCAGCCAAAATGTCAATAGCCAAGCACCAATCTTCTACCTCAGATCGATCGTCCATTTCCGCGCCTAAATCTCGACAATCTGAGTCTACTCAATATGTTTGGGGCCCACCAACGGCGACTCAACTGCTAGTTAATGTCAGCCAAACAAGTTCGATTGACCGCCTCAAAAATCTGCCAATAGACGGCATCGGATTGCTGCGATCGGAATTAATGGCATTAGAAGCTTTGGACTGTCAAAACCCCAAAGTTTGGCTACAAGACGGCCGCCAATCGGAATTTATCGATCGCATGGCGGATTGCCTCAGCTTATTTGCTGCGGCCGTTTCGCCGCGACCAATATTTTATCGCTCTCTCGATTTACGCGAGTCAGGCGCCCATGGCAGTTTCAGTTATACCTTTGAACCAGAATTATTTGATTGGGAACTCTGCGTACTTCAAAAAGTCTGCGAGTCAGGCCATACCAATGTTAATTTAATTTTGCCTTTCGTGCGATCGGTTGACGAGTTTATCTACTGCCGCCAGCGCTTAGAAACAGTTTGGAAAAACCGCTCAACAGAGTTTCAAATGTGGATTATGGCCGAAGTTCCTTCGGTGTTATTTTTATTGCCAGATTACGTAAAAGCCGGAGTTCAAGGGATTTCTATCGGCACTAACGATTTAACCCAATTGCTATTAGGAATTCACCGCAACTCCGACCAGGTAGCAGGTGCTTTCAACGGGCGCGATCAAGCAGTGATGAGGGCGATCGAACAATTAATCAAACAGGCCCGGGCCGCCGGCATTCCGTGCTCAATCTGCGGCGACGCTCCCGCATTGTATCCCGAGACAGTTGAATCCTTTGTGCGGTGGGGAATTTCGTCTATTTCGGTCAATGTCGATGCTGCAGAACAAACTTCCAGGGCGATCGTCCGCGCCGAACAGCGCCTACTCCTAGAACTCGCTCGATCGATAATTAACAATTAACCACTCCCGGACGCACTTGACCCCAGAAATCCAGTTTCTACTCTAAATCATAGCTTTGGCAAGCAGCCACCCGCTCAGAAATCAGATTTCTAGACAACCCGTGCGTCCAGGAATATTAACAACTACAGAAGGCCAGTTTCTGAGTAGATATAGCAACCGCCCTGACGGTTAGGAAATTCTTAATTTCTCAAACCCTTGCTTTTATTCCTTTTATTGATTCTTCCTTCTTCCCTCTTCCTTCTATCCGTTACATCCGTTAAATTCCTTACAGAATCCGTTGTCTAGCTTCCTTCTTCCTTCCACTAACATCCGATTTTAAAGCTAGGATAGAAATATCACCAATTCTTGACCCGGAGGTACAAACCGTGAAATCAAAAATTACTGCAACCGCAGCAATACTTGCCGCCCTAGCCTTTCTGCATCCTCACCCAGCATTATCTCAACCTGCAACTGACGGCGGGACAAAACCCGGATTCTGGCAACCTCAAGCGCAGGTTGACAATACTCGCAACATTACCCTCAGACTGTTAAATGAAACTGGATTAAACCTAGAATACGGTCAATCAGGTGCCAGCTTGTCATCCTTGCCCGTCGGAACCAGCAAAAACATCATTGTTCGTATCAGCAATCGCACCGGCGACATTGCCAATATTCCGATTAATACCACAGGAGGAACCGCAACTTTGAAATACGACTATAACGTTGACTCGCAGACAAACATTGTGACGATTCGCATCACCAGATCAGATCCCCGCACTACGCAAGACCGCTCAGTTTATATTGATGAAAAAGGGCGAGTTTACTCTTTCTAAGACTCACACTCATCAACCCGGTTTCTCCTGATAAATTTTGCTTTTAGCAGCGAGGTATCGCGGCAGAAATCGGGTTTCTAGAGTAGCGTGCATAAATTCTGTCTTTCTCAAAAAGTTATGAATCAAGTGCAGCCCACAAAAAACCGATGTTTTTGTGCAGCGGATTTGACATTGCATCCCCAAAATCAACTGCTGTTTGCAATTCGGCGCTACTGGCGCACTGGTGCATCAGGTGGGTTTCGAGAGGATGTCAACCGCCGCATCGCAGACTAATATCCGTCGTTTCTCTTGATACCAGCGCCTCGATTTCCCTCTTCTTTGGGTTTAGCTTTGTTCACTCGCAAGGGGCGCCCCATCCACTCTGCGCCGTCTAATTCGGCAATTGCAGCGTCTTCTTGGGCATCCTCCATCATCTCAACAAATGCAAAACCGCGCATCCGACCGGTTTCCCTGTCGGTAGGCAAGACAACTCGCTTGACTGTGCCGTGTTCTGCAAATACTGCTTTCAGGTCTTCTTCGGTAGCGCGGTAAGACAGATTTCCAATGTAGATAGTCATGTCGATCGAACTGAACTTGTTGTGCTATACATAATAACCTGTTAATTTAACTGTCAAGTGCTATGTAGTATACAACTGGGCGATCGAATCTGATTAAAAGGGTTTGCCGCACTGATCAACCCTTGGTACTGGCTGCAATAGTTAGCTTGATCAAAACTCATCTCCTCACTCATCCGCAGGGCGAGTCAGGATATGAGTTTTGGGGCGGCGAGGAATCCTACCCCTGAACAATACTTGATTTTAATCAGATCAGTGATAGGTGGGCGAGGAATCACCCAGCATCTTCGGAAACAAAGCGAGTAACAAGGTATAATATATTAGGTTGCTCTAGACCACGATCGTTGATATAGCAGTTCTCAAATTTCGTGATATACTTCCCAGTTAATTACCAATTCCCTACTTCTTCAATTCTTTAATCTAAAATCTAAATTTGTACCTCACTCACTTGAGAATTGCTATACACATCTACATAGCCCTTTGAGGAAACATACTTGACATCTCCCCAGCCCTTTCATAGACGGGGATATCTCACATTCAATACTTTAGCAAAATTTGGAAATACAAATTGAAAATGAGGAATTGGGAAGATTTTCTCTCCATCTCTTTAATCCCCAGTTTAGGATATTACTTTTCTCAATTAAACTAAGGATGTGAGATTTAAAGCAGCTTTGTTAAGTGTTTGAGTACCAATTCGACTTTGGGTAATACCGCTGGCTGTTTCCGTTGCTCCTTTATTCAGAACATTCATCGCCTCTACCACTTGCTCAATAGCGATCGCCTGCTGTTTAGTATTCAGATAAATTTGCTGACTGCTGACAACAACACTGTTAATAGCATTAGCAACATTGTTAAAATTATCCGCCGTACCTTCAGTCAATTTCATGCTATTATCTAAAGTTTTCTTTCCCTCATCTGTTACCATCACTGTCTTATTAATGGCATTCTTAATATCGTTTACCAAATCATTAATCTGAGCCGACGATTTCTTGCTTTCATCTGCGAGTCGGCGAATTTCCTTCGCCACCACCCCAAACCCCTTTCCTTGTTCTCCGCTGCGTACTGCTTCCACTGTAGCGTTAATTGCCAGCATATTAGTTTGATTAGCCAAATCGCTGACTAAATTGGTAATATTAGCAATCTGATTGGTTTGCTGGCTCAAATGTAAAACTTGCTCGGCGATCGCTCCGACTTTTTCCGTCAAACTCAACATTCCCTGTTGGGTTTTATGCACTACTTTACTGCCTTCTGCAGCCAGGTTTAAGACATTACTGGCATTCTCAAGGGCTGACTCGGCTTGCATAGCTGATTGCCTCGATGATGCGCCCAATTCATCCATTGTGGTAGTTGTTTGATTAACAGAAGCAGCTTGTTGTACAGCAATACGTTCCTGTTGCTCAATTGTAGCAGCGATCTCGGTGGAAGAACTGACAATCATATTAATAATACCTTTCAGCGCTTTATCTAAAGGTTTGGCGATCGCTATGCTTAAAGCTATGCCTAAACTAATCGCTGTTAGCGGCCCAATAGTCATCCCCAGTAATACAAATAGTTGAGTTGTGGTACTATCATTTTGTGCTGTTTTATAAGCGTCATCAGCTTGCTTTCTGTTGGAGTCAACCACTGCTAAAGTGGCTTTTTCTGAATTTATAAATTTAAAACGAATTACCTTAGATTGCTGACTAAGTTTATTCAAAAGGTTACTAGCTGTCTTGGCTCTTGCCATTTCTGGCGAATTACTTTTACCTTGATTAATTAGGTTTAGCTGCAAAGCCAAAGGATTCAAAATTCCCAGTTTTTCAAATTCTTGATTAATTCGCAGGAGTTCTTGATCTTCCTGCTGCCACTCCTCCCAATACTTCAGCATTTGTTTATATAGTGCGTCTTCATCTGAGGTACGAGGAAGGAAGTCGTATGCTTTAAACCCCTCTTTAATTTGCTGCCAAGCCTTGTCCATTCTGTTTAATGCTTCTTGCCTTTCTGCTTGACTGAGTGCCGAATTAATTAGCGCTCTCTCTGATGACTCAATTTGGGTTTGTCCCTCGTTAATTTTCAATAATGCTTCAATACTCGGTAATTTATTTTTACCGAGATTCTCTATGTGTTGACTGAGATTAGATGTTGAAGTCCATCCTACCCAGGCAACTAAAAATACTAAAAGTCCCATAATCAGAAATGCGCTGATCAGTCGGGTTTGTAAATTTATTTTTTTTAACATACTATTTCGGTTTCCTGCTACTACAGTTATCCTCGCTGCCATCATCAACATATCTTGTATATTATAGCTTTTCTCAGGTAGATCAAGTACCTATTAGGATTTTACCTTTGAGATTTTACATTTTAAAATTAGTAATTAATTGATGAGTAACTCCTGAGCCTGAAAGTCGCTATCGATTTTGGGTGACGACGCAGTTACGGTAGCTTTTTGGTTGTCATGATGCTGAATTCATTTTTATAAACCCCTTTAGTCTACAGCTTAAAACCTGGCGTTACACAAACCAAGCCTGCCGACGCCAACTCTAAAAAGTGGTAGGATTATAATTCAGTTTGGAGTACACACATATAGGCTTTGTCAGACAGATGAGGTATCATATTGCTGACGTATTCATAACGGTAAAATATAAAATATAAAATATAAGATAAATGAACTATAATTCGCTCAAGAGTCACAGCCTCACCAGAAGTGGAGGGGACGCCCCCTCCACTCACAGCACGTTTGTTTGCGAAGCATCGAAAACATCATACATTACTAGCAATGAAAGCTTATTATCTTGATTTTAGACAAGAAATTATCGATGTTTATCATTACGGAAGCAATCTCACAAAAATTCATACCTAACTGTTTTTTGGGATTTATCAGCTTTCTAAAAAAAAATCAATAAATTACTTAAACAGGCTCCTAAAACCCAAAATGTTGCTCAGCGAGCTAATTTAGGCGACCCTGCAAGATTAAGGCAGAACAACTGATAATTTTAGCGCGGATTGAAAATAAAAATAATTCAAATTTTGAATAACTTCATTCTTAACTATATCAATAAAAGGTTCAATGGCGATAAATAAAACGAACAAATGTGTAAAAATATTTCTTACCAACACTATACATAAGGGTCAACAAATTTCTTATATAAGTTAACTTAAGAAGGAACATGATACAATTACATTTGAGCATTTTAGGCTCCGGCAACCTACAGGAATTATAAAAAATGCTTTGGTAGTGATGGAGAATGGCCATAAAAATACGCAAAATCAGTAAAGAAACTAATCAAGAAAAAGGGCGAAAGTAATATACTTTTCGCCCCCTTCGCCCGATTTATCATAAGCCTAATAATTCATGGTCAAAACTTAAAAATATTTTCAGTTTTATCAACACAACAAATTATCAATAATTAGGAAAGGCGATAGAGTTTGCATTCCGTCAACTTTCTAAGCAAGATATTTGGAACTGGTTTACACACTGCGGTTATTGTACTTCATCTATCTGAGAAAGGCTATACGGGAATCGAAAGTGTCTGTGCAGACTTTCTAGCGGGAACTGAGAAATTCAATCTAGCCAAGTGTGGAAATCCCGTAAGGGAAAAACGCGAAAAGCCAAACTGTGAAGTTTGGAAGCCCACGCCATAACTGTAATCAGTTTGGCGTTGGGAGGATGTTACTGCTTTTCCTTAGTCGATCGAGATTGACTGAGGCCCGGTGCTTTTACCGTTGGTGGGTTCGGCTGGGGGAGTAGTGTAGGAAGTTGAACCAGCTTGCTCGTCGATCCAGCTTTTAACGGGATCTTCGTGAAGGTTGAGTCGAAGCAGGCCAGATAAAAATCCGCCTGCGAAGGCGATCGGCTGTTCGATCAATTCTTTCGCCATTGGGATGAGTTCGTCGAGGAACATTCAAGAGTCTCCTTGTGCTGCTGGGATTCTACCTTTACTTTACCGTTTGTACGGAGAAGCTGGGAGTGACTTACAAGAAACCCTGTTTCCGGCCCTGGTACAAGATGCGCGATCGGGCAATTTCCCGGTTAATAGCCTACAATGCTAATCTGTTTGCTCTAAAAATTTTATGTGCCGTTTGCTTGGCTACCTCGGGGAGCCGATTTTACTCGATGCTATTGTGTACAAGCCGGAACATTCCCTAATTGTGCAGAGTTACGAGCCCCGCGAAATGACTTCTGGCGTACTCAATGCTGACGGTTTTGGTCTTGGTTGGTATCACCCACACCTAGATACTGACCCGTTTACCTATAAAAATGTACAGCCAATTTGGAGCGACATTAACCTTCCGAGTATCAGTCGATACGTTGAATCTGGATGCGCGATCGGATACGTTCGCAGTGCAACTTCAGGACAAGCTGTAGATTTGAGCAACTGTCAGCCGTTTCAGAACGATCGCCTGCTGTTTGTACACAACGGCTTCGTGAAGAATTTTCGGCAAACTCTTTACAGACCAATTCGCGATCGACTCAGCGATACGCTTTATCAATCAATTAACGGCTCTACAGATTCAGAGCATATCTTCGCCTTGTTTGTCAATGAATTGACAGCCGCAAATCTAACTCTAGAAGCTGCTTTGCAAAACTCGCTGAAAACTTTGGCAGAGCTAGCAAACTTTCACGAAGTAGAATTTTCAGCTAATATAATTATCAGCGACGGACACCGGCTCGTTGCCTCTCGCTTTGCTTCCCAAAAAACCCCTCCTTCCCTCTATTGGCTGCGAGACGATTTAAATTTCCCAAATTCTGTCATCATTGCTTCTGAACCTTTATTTGCTGGCAATTGGCACGAGTGTCCAGTCCAGAGCATTATCAGTACCGGAGTAGATCGTGATATCCAAATCTATCCAATCTTGTAGAGAGGCAATTTATCGCGATTTGCAGCAGTGTCGCAGCGGCACTTTCAAGCTATTTGCAGACATCGATTATGATACTTTTTGCCGCCAAGCTCATCCTGATTTCAGTCCAGTTGGCTGGCACTTAGGTCACATTGCTTATACTGAGGATTTGTGGCTGTTGCAACGATCTGCTGGCTTGGAACCTGTCTTTCCTCAGTATCACCAACTGTTTGCTGCTGATATTTTGCCGAAAAAACAACGGGTTTTTCTGCCGACGTTACCTGAAGTTGAATTATATCTGGACGCGGTGAGAAAAAAGGTGTTAGATTATTTGGAAATAGCGCCAATCGACGAGCAAGAACGTCTCTGGCGGTTTATTCTTCAGCACGAAAGCCAGCACTGCGAAACTGTTGCTTTCGTGTTGCAAATGCAGCAGGAGAAGGAAGAAGGAAGAAGGAAGAAGGAAGAAGGAAGAAGGAAGAAGGAAGAAGGAATATTAATGCCCAATGCCCAATGCCCGATGCCCAATGCCCCATGCCCAATTCCCAATTCAGCGATTGAAATTCCGGCCGGGGAATTTTACATGGGAAGCGATGCTGCTGAGGCTTTGGATAACGAGCGATCGCGCCACCTGTCTTATTTAGAAGCATACTCGATCGATCGCTATCCCGTCACTTGCCGTCAATACCGAGATTTCATGGAATCCGGCGGCTATCAAAACCCTGATTGGTGGTCAGCGGACGGCTGGAAATGGCTGCAAGTCGAAGCCGTCTCTCAACCGCTTTACTGGTCAGAAAATCCAGCTTTCAACAACCATCCAGTCTGCGGCGTGAGTTGGTACGAAGCCGAAGCTTACTGCAACTTTATCGGCAAGCGTTTGCCATCGTCAGCCGAATGGGAAAAAGCTGCGAGTTGGGATGCCACAAATCAAACATATCGCATCTATCCTTGGGGAGAAGAACCGCCAAACGGCAGCCTGTGCAATCACGGCAATAATATTGCCAATACCTCGCCAGTTGATGCCTTTCCCAAAGGAGCAAGTGCGATCGGCTGCGGCGATATGTTGGGCAATGTTTGGGAGTGGACTGCTTCAACCTTTGACGCCTATCCGGGATTTGAAAGTTATCCTTACAGGGGATATTCTCAAGTTTATTTTGATGGAGAACACCGGGTTTTGAAAGGGGGGAGTTGGGCGACTTTTCCGCAGGCACTGCGATCGACCTTTCGGAATTGGTACTATCCGGGCGTGCGGCAAATTATCGCTGGTTTTCGCTGCGCTAAGTAGTTTGCTAGGTAATTATAATTACCATCAAATTTGTTCATATAGCAATCCTAAATCATTTGTGAATTTCTTACTCCCTCCCCTTGATAAGGGGAGGGTTGGGGTGGGGTAAAAAGTTTACGACTCCTGCAAGGATTG
>JARCMA010000314.1 GCA_030248405.1 Microcoleus sp. MP8IB2.171 | reverse complement strand
GCATCGATCCGACTTTAATTCCAGGGGTGGGAACACCCGAACCGGGCGGGTTAAATTGGTATTCCCTCACCGGATTTTTGCGCCGCATCTTCGAGTCCTACGAAGTAATCGGGTGTGACATTATGGAATTAGCACCTCTTGTAGATTCTGTAGTCTCAGAATTTACCGCGGCCAAATTAGCATACAAACTTATTGGATACCAAGCTCTGGCTCAAGGTTGGCTAAAGCCAGACGAGGAATAAATCGCGAAGTACGAATCAAAATAGGTTGCTGGCAAGGCTAGAATTAAGCTAAAGCCAAACAACAGCCAATTTTATTCGTACTGACAGTTTCATCTTTCATGCTGGCAAATACTGCTCTTCACCTCCTGAAAACATGAGTTTACTAATCGATACAACGGGTACTCCCATTAACGGCTACGCTCCCGATTTTGAATTGCCGGGAGTTGACGAAGAAGTTCACCATTTAGCTCGATATTTAGAAAAATTTCGGGCGATAGCGGTGATATTTATGTGCAATCATTGCCCTTACGTGCAGTTGTATCTCAATCGTATGAAAGAACTTCAAGCAGATTTTCAAGATCGAGATGTTACTTTAATCGGGATTAATGCTAATGATGCAAACCAGTATCCCGACGACAGTTTTGAGAACATGAAAATTTTTGCGGCTAACAATCAACTTAACTTCCCGTACATCCGAGATGTTGCTCAAGATGTGGCTGAAAGTTTTGGGGCTTCTAAAACGCCGGAGGTTTTTTTGTTAGACCAAGACGGCAAACTGCGCTATAAAGGTTTAATTGACGACAACGCTGACGATCCGGCGGCGGTGCAGGTTTCTTATCTGCGGAGTGCGATCGACCAATTGCTCAAAGACGAACCAGTAGAACCTTCTACTACAGAGGCGATCGGTTGTTCTGTTAAATGGCGAGAATAGGGAGAACACGTGAAATCCTTAAGGAGATGGCAGTACCCATTAGTGTGAATTTAACGTCAAACGTAGTGCGAGTCTTCTGTCTAGCGATTAAGGCCAGATCCCCCCTAGCCCCCCTTAAGAAGGGGGGGACAAGATTCTGCTCAAAGTCCCCCTTCTTAAGGGGGATTTAGGGGGATCTGGCCTCTGCTATAAACGAGAAATACAAAGATTTTCACACTTAAGTTGACACTAATGATCGGTGCCGTGTGCCTACCGCACTATTATTTAACAAACCGCGAAGACGCAAAGAGCGCGTTCGGCGAAGCCGTTCCCGAAGGGTAGGAAGAAAAAGAGGAAGATAGTTTGGTAGCAGTTTTGATATAATTCAAAATCAAAGATTAAAAACTATTTCCGATGAACCTAAAAAGAAAACGCATTTTCAACTTGATAATCGCAGCCGTCGCGACACTGGTATTGCTGATTAGTTGGAACTTATTTCAGAATGTTTCCCCAGCCACAGCACAGCAGCGCACGTCTTTAACTGTATCCGCCGCCATCAGTCTCTCACCAGCCTTAACAGAAATCAAAACAGTATATCAAAGCAGCAATCCCAATACTACTATTAGTTATAATTTTGGTGCTTCCGGCGCACTAGAGCAGCAAATTCAGCAAGGAGCTCCGGTAGATGTATTTTTCAGCGCCGCGACTAAACAAATGGATGGTTTGCAGAAAGCTAATTTGCTGCTAAACGAGACGCGCCGCAATTTGCTAACAAATCGCCTGGTTTTGATTGTTCCTAAAAATGGCGATGCTTTGAGCGATTTTAAACAGTTGACAGAGGCGAAAATCAAGAAAATTGCGATCGGCGAACCGAAAAGCGTACCAGCCGGACAATACGCTCAGGAAATGCTAACTAAGCTGGGATTGTGGCAGCAAATAAAGCCAAAATTAGTGTTCGGAAATAACGTCCGCCAAGTGCTGACATTTGTCGAAAGCGGTAACGTTGATGCCGGTATAGTCTACACCACAGATGCCAAATCATCGAACAAGGTAACTGTGCGACTAACGGCGGCAGAAAACTTGCACTCCCCCATTGTTTATCCCCTAGCAGTTATCAAAAACAGCCGCAATCCCGCCGCAGCAAAAGCCTTTGTTGAGTTTTTAGCAGGCGATCGGGCTAAAATAGTATTTCAGAAATACGGATTCGGTACAGCTCGTTAATTAGATTAAGACGGCGGTTGAAACCGCGCCTACAAAAACGAAGTCCGCCTCCGCGGACTGAATAAAATAACATAATTTTAACCGCTTGCTCTTCAACCCACGGAGGTGGGTTTTGTCTGTATAGACGCGGTTTCAACCGCCCGGTCTTCTTAATCCCAAATATGGAATTCGACTTATCTCCATTGTGGATATCCCTAAAATCATCAGCCATCGCCACATTCTTTACCTTCTTTCTCGGAATAACCGCCGCCCGGTGGATGCTTTCAACCCGCATCCGAGGTAAAGCCTTGATTGAAGGCATTTTCATCTCTCCCTTAGTTTTGCCGCCCACAGTAGTGGGATTTTTGCTGCTGCTGCTGTTTGGGAGAAATGGGGCGATCGGTCAATTCTTGCTACAATTCGACTTAACTATAATTTTCACTTGGCAAGCCGCCGTAATTACAGCAACTGTCGTATCATTTCCCCTGATGTACAAAACTGCTTTGGGAGCTTTTGAGCAAATTGATGCCAATCTTCTCAATGCAGCTCGCACTTTGGGAGCCTCGGAGTGGCAAGTCTTTTGGCGCATTATGTTGCCGCTAGCATGGCCGGGAATTTTAGCAGGAACTATTCTCGCATTTGCTCGCGCTTTGGGTGAATTCGGCGCGACGTTGATGTTAGCGGGGAATATTCCCGGACAAACTCAAACTATCCCGATGGCAATTTATTTTGCTGTGGAAGCAGGGGATATGGGGCAAGCTGCTATTTGGGTTTTGATTATTCTTAGTCTTTCTGTGACGATGCTCACTGCTGTTAATTTTTGGACTGATTTACAAAAGAGATCGCCCAAACCGAATTCGAGCCAAAGACTGCAATCAAATCTTCCTAAAGTCGCGTCTACTTTTACCACAAATTCCCAAAAACAACAACCGAAAAGCGGACTTTGTTTAAGCATTTTTAAACCTCTCTCCAGCTTTGCCTTGGATGTCGGTTTCGATAGTGGCCCTGAAGTGCTGGGAATTTTGGGCGCGTCGGGTTCTGGCAAGAGCATGACTCTGCGCTGCATCGCCGGTTTGGAAACTCCAATGAGCGGTAAAATTGCAGTCAATGGCAGGGTTTTATTTGACTCAGCACAGGGTATTAATGTAGCTTCTAAAGACCGCCGCATCGGTTTTTTGTTTCAAAACTATGCTTTATTTCCTCACCTGAGTGTTGCTCAAAATATTGCGTTTGGCTTGCAGCATTTATCTGAAAGCGAGCAAAAACTTCGGGTAAAAGAACAGCTAATTTCGGTGCAAATGTCGGGACTGGAAAACCGCTACCCGCACGAACTTTCAGGAGGCCAACAGCAGCGGGTGGCTTTGGCTAGGGCGATCGCCCCTTCTCCAGAATTGCTGCTGTTAGACGAACCGTTTTCTGCTTTGGATACTCACTTACGCAGTCAACTGGAACGGGAGTTAATGCAGACTCTGGCTAATTATCGGGGAATTACTTTGTTTGTCAGCCACAATTTAGAGGAAGTTTACCGGGTGTGCAAAAATCTGTTGGTGTTGGCTGACGGAAGTGCGATCGCCTTTGATACAAAACAGAACATTTTCGATCGCCCTGGCAATTTCACTGTCGCCCAGTTGACTGGCTGTAAGAACTTCTCTGCCGCTAAACCGATCGCAGAAACTGTCGTAGAGGCGATCGACTGGGGCTGTACTCTGACTGTAGTCGAACCAATTCCCAAATCTCTAGTTTCTGTGGGAATTCGAGCTCATCAAATCAGTTTTGTTACCGAGTGCGATCGGGAAAATATATTTGCTTGTTGGATCGCCTCAACGGTGGAAACTCCTCACCGGGTGACATTATATCTCAAATTGCACTCGCCTCCCAATCATTCCCAAGATTATCACTTGCAGGCTGAAGTTTTCAAGGAAAAGTGGCGGGCGATTAAGGATAATTCTTTTCCCTGGTATGTTCATTTCGAGCCAATTAGGTTAATATTAATGGAAGCATGAGTTGACAAGATAAGACGGTAATTTCAACCTCGTCTACACAAACAAAGATCAGACGGCGGTTGAAACCGCGCCTATACAAACGATGTCCGCCTCCGCGGACTGAAGATAAGATGCGGTTTCAACCGCCCGGTCTTCTTGGTCTTCAACCCGCGGAGGCGGGTTTCGTCTGTGTAGACGCGGTTTCAACCGCCCGGTCTTCTTCAACCTGCGGAGGCGGGTTTTGTTTGTATCGACGCGGTTTAAACCGCCGTGTCTTCTTATCTAATTTCATCTACACCAAACATTAAACCATGACAGACAAAGTTAAGAAAACCGACGCCGAATGGCAACAACAACTAACGCCAGAACAGTTCAAAGTCGCCCGAAAGAAGGGAACGGAAAGAGCTTTTAGCGGCGAATATCACGACAGCAAAAAAACCGGAACTTATAAGTGTATTTGCTGTGGCACTGAGCTATTTAAATCAGAAACAAAGTTCGATTCCGGTACCGGTTGGCCGAGTTTCTACGCTCCCGTTAGCGAAGAAAATGTCAAGTGCGAGTCGGATAACACCTTGTTCATGCGCCGAACAGAGGTACTGTGCGCTGTTTGCGACGCTCATCTCGGTCACGTATTTAACGACGGGCCCAAACCTACCGGTCAGCGTTACTGCATGAATTCTGCTGCTCTTAATTTCGTCCCCAAGGATTGAGTCTTTTAGGGGCGGGTTCGCGTGCCCAACCCCTACTCCCCACAAAAAATCAATCCGGTTGTGGAACAGGCAAGATGCCTGTTCACCTAGCATTCACTGATAAAAAATCAATCCGGTTGTGGAACAGGCATCTTGCCTGTTCACCTAGCAGCCCACGCAACAAACAAATTCTCTGGCAGCACAAGCGGGATGCCTGTTCTGGGTAATTGATGTTCAAAATGCACCCGTACTGCTATCTTATTGTGGAGGCAAAAAGAGTAAAAAAATAGTGGCGGCATGGGGATGGTTTATCAGCGAGTTTTGCTGAAGCTCAGCGGTGAAGCGCTGATGGGCAGCTTGGGCTACGGCATCGATCCGATAGTCGTTCAGTCGATCGCCCAGGAAGTTGCCCAAGTCGTGTCCCAAGGCATTCAAATCGCGATTGTTGTCGGTGGCGGCAACATTTTTCGCGGGGTGAAAGCTGCTTCGGCAGGGATGGATCGGGCAACGGCTGATTATGTGGGCATGATTGCTACGGTGATGAATGCTATCACTTTGCAGGATGCCCTGGAACAAGCAGGAGTGCCAACGAGGGTGCAATCGGCGATCGCCATGCAAGAAGTAGCTGAACCCTACATCCGGCGGCGGGCAATTCGCCACCTAGAAAAAAAACGAGTAGTGATTTTTGGTGCCGGTTCTGGCAACCCTTTTTTTACTACTGATACTACAGCCGCTTTGCGGGCGGCTGAAATTGATGCAGAGGTGATTTTTAAAGCTACTAAGGTAGATGGGGTGTACGATTCCGACCCCCACCTCAACCCCAACGCGCGCAGGTATCAAACCCTCACCTATGCCCACGTCTTGAATCAAGATTTGCGGGTGATGGACAGTACGGCGATCGCCCTTTGCAAAGAAAATAATATTCCTATTATGGTATTTGACCTCTCGGTGTCGGGCAACATCTACCGAGCTGTAATGGGAGAATCTATTGGAACTCTTGTCGGAGGTTTTTGTGAAGTTAGCTGACGCAGAAGATCATATGCAAAAGGCAGTTGAGGCTACTCAACGGTCTTTTAATACTATTCGGACGGGACGGGCCAACGCCTCCCTCCTCGATCGAGTCATGGTAGATTATTACGGAGCACCAACTCCGATCAAATCCCTTGCCAACATCGGCACGCCGGATGCGACTACGATCAACATTCAACCGTTCGATCGCACAGCGCTAACATCGATCGAAAAAGCAATTTCCCTGTCCGATGTAGGACTCGTTCCCAACAACGACGGTTCAGTTATTCGCTTGAACATTCCGCCGCTGACGAGCGACAGACGCCAAGAATTTGCCAAAATGGCCGGGAAGTTTGCTGAAGAAGGTAAAGTTGCAATTCGCAATATCCGCCGCGATGCCGTTGACTCGATTCGCAAGCAGGAAAAAAGCAGCGATATCTCTAAAGATGAATCCCGAGACTTGCAAGATAAAATTCAAAAGCTGACGGACAAGTACATTGCCAAAATAGAAGAAGTTCTGGCAGCGAAAGAGAAAGATATCACGACTGTTTAGGGAATGGGAAATTGGGCAGGGGGAATAGGAATAGTTTTGAGATTGCCGAGATCCGGCCGCGAACAACGAGCAGACGCTTAATGATTTGTGAGTTGTGAGTTAAAAACTCAAGATTTAACACTCATTAACTTACCAATTCTTCCTGCCCCATCACCAATCACCCATTACCAGTTACCCATTACCCAAAATGTTTGATTGCATTATTGTCGGTGCAGGCCCGGCAGGCAGCACAGCAGCTTATCACCTAGCAAAGCACAGACGTTCTGTTTTGGTAGTAGAAAAAGCATCTTTGCCCCGTAATAAGCCTTGTAGTGGCGACGTTTCTGGGGCGATCGCCCAATGGCTGGATTTTGACCTGACGCCAGCTATTTCTCTGAAAACTAACAAAATTAGCTACACATGGAAAATGGGAGATCTGGTGCAGGTTCAGATAAATTCCCCAATGTGGATGGTACAGCAAGATGTATTTGACGATTTTTTAATTAAACAAGCTCAAAAAACTGGTGCGGAACTTAGACACTCTACACAAGTTAAAGGAATTGAGTTTAAAAATTATGTTTGTGAAGTTAAAACAAACTCAGAACCTGTTTCTGGCCACTATTTGATTGCTGCTGACGATGCCGGCGGGCCGATGACTAAGAGGCTGGGATTGAAAGAACCAAAACTCTGTTTGAGTCCAAGTTTAGAAACTCGCTCAATCAAGGGCGATTCCCTCAATTTCAATTTTGGTACTATTAAAAAAGGTTTTATCTGGAGCTTTCCCCAAGCTGACGGCTACTCTTTGAGTATTGCTGCGATGCGTGGCGACAAGCCAAAAGATATCAAGAAAATGTTGGCAGAGTACGCACCTAAGTGCGGTGCGGATGTTAGTGTCAGCAACGTGCGGAAATACCCCAGGAGTCTGTGGGATGGCGATCGCACATTGCACTCGCAAAATTCGCTGCTCGCAGGAGACGCAGCCAGTCTCGCCGACCCCCTGTCCGGTGAA
This sequence comes from Microcoleus sp. MP8IB2.171, assembly GCA_030248405.1. Taxonomy (GTDB): domain Bacteria; phylum Cyanobacteriota; class Cyanobacteriia; order Cyanobacteriales; family Microcoleaceae; genus Microcoleus. The sequence goes on along the minus strand of JARCMA010000314.1, from coordinate 7,488 downwards.
GGAATTAGACCTGCCATATTCAGCGGATTTAAGGTTGCTGAGGCGATCGATCGAGCTCTTGGATGTGCCTACGACGCTAAGGAGCCGTACACTGAATCGATCGCCCAAGAATGGAACACTGATATGGTTTGGGCCAGTCGCTTGGCCAGGGCGTTCTATCAGTTTACAGGAGTTGTTTATAGAGCGGGCCTCCAATTTCCGAGGACTACTCAGTTGATGAGCAAAATTTTGTGTGGCGAACCGCGTTATGCCCATATCGCTAACCGCGCTTTTCAAAAGCTGATGCCGTTTTAGAAGGAATAAGAAAGAGAGAATAAGAAATATTATTTAATCACAATTGTTGATCACTTCCTGATTCCCAATAGCGGTAAGGTGCGCCGAGGTGCACCCTACATAATTAGGTTCTGTGCAAATCCTGTAAAATTTAAGACCTAAAATCTCTAGCAACCGCGCCCGACGGTTAGGACGTTCTTAATTCCTGAAACCCTGAATTTTATTATTATTGCTTCTTCCTTCTCTCCTAGATAACTAAATCCTTCTTCCTTCTCTCCTAGATAACTAAATCCTTCTTCCTTCTTCCTGAAATCCATTACATCCGTTACCCAACTTCCTTCTTCCTTCTTGCTTCTTCCTTCTGCTATAAAATCTAAAATCTAATGATAATTTATTTTTATAAAGTAGAGGAGCCTTACGGCTGCTTTTCTAATTTTTCACTACACGACATTTCTCTGCACGGTCAATATTGGTTGACTGTGGAACATTACTATCAAGCCCAAAAATTTGTCAGCACTGATCAAAGATTAGTGGCGGCGATTCAAGCCGTAGCAACTCCTCAAGAAGCCGCTAAATTAGGTCGCGATCCCAACCACCGGATTCGCGCTGATTGGGAAGCCGTGAAAATTCCCATTATGCGCGAAGCAATTTTAACTAAGTTTCTCGCTCATACAGACATTCAAGCGATTCTCCTCGCCACAGGGGATCGAGTAATTGTGGAGGATTCGCCAACGGATTACTACTGGGGCTGTGGCTGCGACCGAACCGGTCAAAATCATTTGGGTAAAATTCTGATGAGCGTGCGCCAAGAAATTAGTCAGCGCCTTGCGCGCTGATAGAAACTCAAATTATTTCGTTAATTATCATTATATGAAGTTATACAACAAATGTCAAGTTATCCTAACAATGAAGAATTTTCATAGTAAGAGTTGAAGATTGCGAGAAATTTATAAGAGCATTAAAATAATAATTATTATTGGGTTAAGTCGCTCTGCAGGTTGAAGGCAGGGACTCAACCTGCGCGATCCCAAATTTTCCTTCCCCCAGGGTTCCAAAGGCGATACACCGTCGTCTCTCACCAGTTTGCCACCGATTAATTGTACAGATCGGTTGAGTCAAAAACTCAGGCTGATGCATTTGACTTCGATCGCGACCACAGCAAATCAAAACTTCTTATTATCATTGTATAATTACAAAAGGAGATTTATGCAACTCAGAGAAAATACGCAAGAATTACATCATAAACTAGACAGAGAAGTTTTGGTGCGGCGGATAACAGAACGCATCCGCCAATCTCTAGAATTAGAAGATATTTTAACCAGTACGGTAGCAGAAGTGCGGTCTTTTTTGAAAACAGATCGCATTATGATTTACAGGTTTAGTGCTGACGGCAGTGGAGAAGTTGTTGCTGAGTCAATTAATAACAACCATCTCCCTTCCTTCAAAGGACTGCACTTTCCAGCAGACGACATTCCCGCGAGCGCCCGGGAGATGTATGTCACTATGCGCCAGCGGACAATAATAGATGTTAACTCAGGGACGATCGTCCTGAGTCCCCTCGATGCTGCAGACACCGGTCAACCTTTAGTAAAGGAAGAGATGCACTACAGATCGCTCGATCCTTGCCACACAGCTTACCTGATGGCAATGGGAGTGCAATCTTCCTTAGTCGTGCCGATTTTGCACCGCAGGATCGCGTCGGAAAACAGCAAAACAGATAATATCTGTGATGCCTCGACGTGCCTGACTCGATACGAGCCAGGAAACAATCAAAAAATTCACATCGAACTGTGGGGACTTTTAGTGTCTCACCACTGTGCCCCCCTCAATATTTCAGCAGCAGATTTAGAAGTAGTTCAACTCGTATCAGATCAATTGTCTAGCGCTATAGCCCACGCGCTCCTCCTCCAGCAAACCCGCTCTCAAGCCGCCCGCGAAGCTACCGTGAGCCGCATAGCAGCCCTGTTGTACGGTCACGTCAACATTCAACTGCAGCAAGGTTTAGAAGCCACCGTCACCGCTTTGGGCGGCAGCGGTGGCAGACTCTATCTCAACCAGCCGAAAATCAACGGTGAAAAGTTATCTGATCCCAAGATTGAAGGAGGATTGCCAATTGCCCCGGCCCACAGTGATGCTACCTTTGAACTGTTCACCACAGGAGAACAACCGACACTTCCCAACTGGGAAAAAGTTAAGGCGATCGAAGCTCATCCCCTCTGGCAGGAATGGCTAACCAAAGGATTCAAAAATACCGAAGAACTTCCCAAATTTCCAATTTTTACTAATTCTCAATTCCCAGTTTTGATAATTACCGACTTATACAAACAACCTCTATTTAGAGTTTTACTTCCCGCTTTCCAATCTACTAAAATTAGGGGTTTGCTGGTAATTCCCCTCCACTACAAACAACAAGTAGTCGGCTGTTTGACCATTTTTCGCAATGCAATAGATACCGAAAAAATGTGGGCGGGGCGGTTTGACAGCAGCGCTGCACAAACCCTTCCCAGACAATCCTTTGAACTCTGGCGAGAAATAAAAAAAGGTCACTCGCCCGAGTGGAAGTACGAGGAAGTTGAGCAAGCTTTAGCTATAGGCAGCCAATTTTGTTCGGCAATTGGGCAGTACGTTCTTTATAAAGAAGTGCAAACCCTGAATGCCAACTTGGAGCGCCAAGTTCAAGAACGCACCGCCCAATTGCAACAATCCTTGGACTTTGCCAAAGTATTGACGCAAGTTAGAGACCAGATTCGCAGCACCTTAGATTTAAAAATCATACTGCAAACTATTGTGCGAGAAGTCAGAGTTTTGTTGGATACCGATCGCACGGTAATCTACCAATTTGCAGCAGACAAACAGGGCGAGGTGGTTGTCGAAGCTGTTTGCGGCCAGTGGCGGTCAATTTTGGGTATCACATCTCCACAAGAATGCTTTCCCGAAGGCTCAGACTGCTTTTATCGAGCCGGACGGGTGCGAGCAATTAATGATATTTATACTGAGGATTTAACATCCTGTCACCGCGAATTTTTGGAAGAGTTGCAGGTGAGAGGAAGTTTAATTGTGCCGATGAGAGGCAAAGATTCCCAATTGTGGGGGTTGCTGATTGCCCATGAGTGTTCGGGGCCGAGAGTTTGGAAAACCGCAGAACAGGAATTGGTGCAACATTTAGCCGCTCAAGCTGCGATCGCCATTCACCAAGCAGAACTTTATCAAGAAAGTCTCAATGCAGCAACTGCCGATCGATTAAAAGCCGAACAGCTAGCTAAAACCCTCAAAGAACTGCACAATACCCAAGCCCAACTGATTCAAACCGAAAAAATGTCCAGTCTCGGACAACTCCTGGCCGGAGTCGCCCACGAAATCAATAACCCCGTTAACTTTATCTACGGCAATCTGTCCCACGCCAGCGAATACACCAAAGATTTACTCTGCTTGGTGGAACTCTACCGCCAGCACTACCCCAATCCCAACCCAGAAATTAGCGAGTGTTCCGAAGCAATCGACATCGAATTTCTTGCCGAAGATTTGCCAAAAATTTTGGGTTCCATGACAGTCGGAGTTGAACGCATCCGCCAGTTAGTTGTATCTTTGCGTAATTTTTCCAGAACCGATCAAGCCGAGAAAAAAGCCGTTGACATTCACGAGGGCATCGACAGTACCCTGTTGATTTTGCAGCACCGGATTAAAGCCAATTCTGAGCACAGCACCGTAGAAATTATTAAAGAATATGGCAATTTGCCCTTAGTAGGATGCTATGTCAGCTCGCTCAATCAGGTATTTATGAATCTGATCGGCAATGCCCTTGACGCCCTAGAAATGGGAAAAAAAGAGCGAGTTATGAATCTTCCCTTTAAAGCGGCAAGTGCAGCGGCGACGCATTTAAGCTCCCAAATACTGCCTATCGAGTCAGGAGATATAAATGCCACCACCGAGTGTTTGATTCCTGATTTGCCATCCCCTTGCATTCGGATTCGCACTGAATTAATCGATGAAAAAACGGTAGGAATTTGCATTGCCGACAATGGTCACGGCATCCCCAAAGAGTTAATCTCTCACATATTTAATCCGTTTTTTACTACTAAACCCGTCGGTCGGGGTACGGGTTTAGGACTGTCTATCAGTTACCAAATTGTAGTTGAGAAACACCAAGGCGTACTTAAGTGTGTTTCTGTACCCGGTCATGGTACAGAGTTCTGGATCGAGATTCCCCTGAATTAGGCAACTGTTAAGGCAAGATTAGCTTCACCAGCACAGAACCGATCGATCCCAGAAGACTCATCAAGTTGCCGCTACCCCCAGTGCGCGGCTCCGTTGGTTTTTGGCGCGCCACAATGGCTTCGGATAATTGCTTTGACAAATCCTGACCTTGGGGATTTCCTTGAGTGGTAAAGAGTTGGTTTGCTCTGGCCGCGTCTTGAGCCGCACCGCTGAAGTCTCCCAAGTCAGCGCGAGACATACTGCGGGCAAAATAAACGGCTGCTAAATCCGATTTCAGATTCATCGCTTGATTGTAATAATCAATGGCGTTTCTGTAGTTTCCGGCTTGAGCTTCCAGCACTCCCAACCGGTAAAAGTCTTCAGCGGTGCCGATATTGGTTGGCATTCCTCTAACTCCGAGCAGTTGCGCGTTAGTTAAATTGGCGTTGAGCAAATTGGCGTCGCTGAGATAGGCACTTCTCAAGTCTGCACCGCTGAGGTTTGCACCGCTGAGGTTCGCCCCTGTCAGGTTGACGCCAAACAGGCTAGTGCCGCTGAGGTTTGCACCGCTGAGGTCAGCCCCCGTCAGGTTGGCTCGACTGAGGTTAGCCAACCTCAAGTCAGCACCTTTGAGATTGGCTCCTGTTAAATTGGCTAAAACCAAGCCCGCACTGCTGAGGTCGCAGTTGGGGCACTGTCGGGTGGCTAGTAATTGTTGCGTGTGTTGGATGTTCTCGGCGGGTGCAGGAGCGATCGGGGCGATCGCGCTCAGCAGCGTTGCAGCAGCGAGGATTCTGAGTTTCATTTTAACCGTCCAAAATCCAAAATATTAAATCTAAAATAGCTTTTCTCGAAGCAATTGAAAATCACCATAACACAAGTTCACCCAACAAATCTTTTGACTTGCCGTATGTAGGGGTTCTGTGCGCCATCAGCACCCTACATTGAAGTTATCGGCCTTACCTGAGTGTCAAATAAAGATTTCGCTGCCAATAAATAAGGGTAATGAAAACCTCATTACCCTTTAGCCGCTGTTCTCGGCAACCATAAAAATTAACAATTGACACTCTCAGCGCTGAAGCGACTGAGATTCTTAAGAAATTTCGTTCTTAATATCCCTATTGCTAGGGTTCCTGGGCGCAATCCTTTTACCAAAAAATGGTGGGCTGCTATCCTTGCCTCTCAGCAAGCTCCTCAAGCGTTTAAGGGTTTTTAGCCCTTGGTTACGTGGAGTCCCCGCGTACCTTTAATGTATGGTAGGCATTTGCTTAAGAGGTTTACACCTGTGTATCCATCCACTATAATTAGTGTAAGGGTTTTTACCCTTTTTACAATACCAAAAATGTTAAGAATTAAGAAAGAATCACGGCGGTTAAAACCGCCCGTGTCGCTTACATCGAGCGGGCTAAAGCCGCTGAGTTTTCCGCTTTCCGAACATTTTTTATAAATTAGTCGTGAATCGTGCCGTCGGGCATCGTTGTACCCTTAAGATATACTCCGCTCAGGTTAACTTTTGTAAGGTTTGCTCCCAACAGGTTTGCTCCGCTTAAGTCTGACGCACTTAAAATCGCTTCAGTCAAGTCTGCCCTAATTAGACTCGCCCCCATTAAGTCGGCTCCGCTAAGGTCTACTTTGCTCAAGTTTGCGCCAATTAAATCGCATTCTGTCAGCACCGCCCTACGCAAGTTTACTCCGTAAAGATTTACTCCGTGCAAGTCTGCACGGCTGAGTATTGCCCGAGATATGTTGGCTCCAATTAAAGTTGCTTGGATCAGGGAAGCTCCGCTCAAGTCTGCTTTGCTGAGGTTCGCTCCCATCAACTCAGCTCGATGCAGGTTAGCTTCAACTAAAAGTGCTTCTGTGAGGTCGGCTCCACCTAAGTCGGCTCTGCTCAAATTTGTCTTGCACAAGTTGGCTTTGCCAAAGTTGACTCTATTGAGTTTCGCTTTGCTGAGATTGGCTCCAATCAGGTCGGCTTCATACAGATTGGCTCCAATCAATTCTGCTTCGTAGAGGTAGACCTCGTGCAGGTAGACCCCGCTAAAATTTCTTTCTCCTATTGCGTATAGCTTGAGCAGTTCGTCAACGTTCATTGTGGCTTCTCTACACCTTTTAAATGAAGAATACTGTCAGCAAGCTGGTTGCACCGGATGTTCTGCTATTTTAGATTCTGAAATATTCACACCCAGCCTGAAACTTCCCTCAATCTGCAAGGTTTGAGTATAAATTAGATGGTTTGGTGAGGGTGAAGGACAAAGCTGCATTCTCTTTTCCCTTTGGTTAAAAATTAATCTTTAAAAATTTTAACAACAAGTTCGATCGCACTTCCTAACTAAATCCCAAAGATTCTACGTGGAAACTCCGATCGAACCCATAACTTTTTGTGGCTAGTTGAGCTTACTGAGTAGCACTGTGACCAAAATCACAAATAAATGTTAGTAGGATCACATAGAAGTCCCCCTTTCGATCACAGCAGGCGGGCAAAAATAGCCGATACTTATACTGTAATGCTGAGAAATTGACAATACCACCCTCGTGGTGTTTTACTCAATTGGCGATAAAGCCAGTAGTTTCACAGATACTTGCCCGCGGCAAGAAACTCGGTAACAACGTCACTCGGCGCTACCCGCTCTGACCGATGAGAGTGCTGATATCTAAGGATTTTTCGCACAGCGAAAGCCAAAAATGGACTTCGGGGACTAGGGGAATCTCTGTATAAAAATGCGATCGCTGGTGTACAGACATTCGCTTGTTTGCTAGCACCTAATGACTAAAAATCGCCCATACGTTCGCAAAAAATACCAATAAATACCAGGAAAACCATGATAGATGTTTAACAATAAGAGAATAAATGGTATTCCTTAAGAGTCACCTATTGCCGCTAATGTTACAGTCGAGCCGTTAACGGCTATCAGTATTAGCAATGACGCTTGTCCATCAAATACAAAACTGACCCAGAAACCGGGTTTTTTACCAAAACAAATCGTTGCAACCTTGCTCCAGGTTCAAATAATCCGGTTT
>JARCMA010000313.1 GCA_030248405.1 Microcoleus sp. MP8IB2.171 | reverse complement strand
TGATAGATTTTAGAGACATAATATATGCTGGACACTGAAATTATTTTTCGGTCATCATTGGGTCATTATAGGATCAATTATTCTGTGGTTGCCTCTAATGCCTCCATTCGCGATTATCCCGATCGCATTTAACTTATTCAGCATAGCCGTAGTCTCAGTCAGCGCGGTTTTTGTTACCAGATCAATACGTGTCACCAGCACCACCCCCCGGCAACAGGATGCAAGCAACAGACTATCTACCATCCCTAAAACAGGAGGTGCATTCAGCAGAACTAAATCATAAGTCTGCTCAAACCCTGCCATTAATCTCTGCATTTGAGGAGAACTTAATAGATTTACTGGATCTTCGGGTATTGACCCAGAAGTCAAAATATCAATATATATATCTGATGATGGAATATAACTGCGTATTGGCACTGTAGCGTTACTTTCCAGAACAGTTGAAAGCCCATACTCATTAGGAAGATTGAGCTGTTTATGCAGCATCGGCTGACGGAAATCAGCATCAATTAGCAGTACCCGTTGATGTAGACGCGCAGCACTAATTGCCAAACCTAATGCGATTGTTGATTTTCCCTCACCATCCAATGCTGAAGTAATGACTAAAGGACTGAAAGTAGAACCAGAATTTTGAAGTTGAATGTTCTTATAAATTAGGTCAAAGGATTCCCAAGCCGGTGGACTATGAATTACTTCAATCGTGCAAGGTGCCATAGCTTCCGGCTTGCCGAAAGGTATCTTGATGATTGGTTCGGTTGCCCAAGCAGCAGAAGCTTGCCGCTTGCCGAAAGGTAGCTTAATGATTAGTTTTTTCTTTTTGGCCTGCGGTAGCTGTGGAGTCATACCTAGTAGAGGCAAGGGAACTAATTTTGTTAATTGATTCGAGCTATGAACAGAATCATCCAACATATCGCGAGCAAAAGCCACTGCACCACCCAAGAACAACCCAACTACGATACCCAGCATAATGTTCTGCTGTTTTTGGGACTTACTCTTTTTACCGGGTTGCGGTACTTCGACGACTTGCCAATCAAATCCACCTCGGGCAATTTCCAGGCTTAAGTCCTGCCGTGCTTTCTCTAATTGTTGAAATGTTTCACGCTTGAGCTGTATTTCTGTTTGTAGACGAGTGTACTTAGCCAATAGATTAGGAAATCGATCCATTTCTACACGGAGCTGCTGCTCTTTTTTTGCTAGTGCTTCGTCGCGTGCCGTTAACCCTTTTAAGTTTGTCTGAATCTCCAGAAGTTTATTAGCGAGATTTAAGTCAGTTACACCGAGTTGCCTTTCTTTCAAAAGGCTTTCTCCTGTATCCGGGATCTGAGCAGAACCTTCAGGTGTAGTACGTTGCCCTTCTGCTTGCAAGAGACTTAGTTGCTTGTTGCGCTCCGAAAGTAGCTTTTGAATAACTGGATTTTTGTCAGTGAAGCGTATCCGTTGCTGGGCGATGGCTAAATCTGTCTTTTGGATTTCGTTGAGTAAGGCTTGATAACGAGAAGACTGACTTAGTCGTGTCGCAACGAGCGCTTCCTGCGGAGAACTGGCAAGTTGTTGCTGCAAAGAGTCATATTGAGCCTGAAGATCCCTTCTATTTGCCTGGTTTGTCCGTCGCTCCTGCTGAATGTTGTTAATTGCATCAGTCAGAGCTTTTGCTTGTGCTTCCGGCTCAATCAGATTTTGATTTTTGCGAAACTCTTCTAAAGTCGTTTCAACTTGAGCAACGTTTTGACGAACCTTGGGTAATTGTTCGTCAATAAAGGTCAGACCTTTTGTTAAACGCAGTCTCTGCTGTTCTCGGTTGTAATCCCGATAAACCCGTTGCATTACTTGTAAAACTTTTTGGGTTTTAGTGGGATTATTAGCCGTGTAAGTTACTTCAAAAATCTTAGTTTCGGTTTTTGCCTTCTCATCGACCAGTTGAGTAACGACTAAGGATTTTTTAATCTCCTCTACATCAAGCCCTGGATACTCAGGGCGCAGCAATTTTACCGCCCTTTCGATGAGCTGAGAACCTTGCATCAGACTAAGCTGAGTAGCATTGTCGATCACAACATTAGAATCAGCAAACTGATTATCTGTTTTACTGTCTTTTTTGCCTTGATAATTAGATTCTACCAGGAGCTGCATTGAGCTTGTATAGGTAGGCTTTTCCTTCAACGCTATTGCAGTGGCACCAGCCAAGACAATACACAAAACACTTAACAACCAAAAGCGCCTGCGGATTAGAACTGCAAACAGTTCTCCATAGCCTGCTTCTGTTTCAGCAATTGAGTTGATATTGTTTTCAGTCACTTCTATGCCTCGATTGGAAACCTATTGAACCAATTATATAGCACTTTTCAATAGCATGAAATACAAGACAGGGCTGTAGGGACACGGCAGTGCCGTGTCCCTACCCGATATGTGTACTTCAATGAACTGAGAAATGCTATATTTATGGCTGATGATGGCCGCAAACTTCCTCAATCACCCCCTCTACTTTTTCAAAGAAAGCTTCTTCGGAAAAGTTACCCCTCGCGTGGTCTCGGATTTTTTCATACTCCCATGCTATCTTACTGAACTCAATTACAGCGGTCTGGATCGCTTCAGGTGTCTGTAGATTGAAAAAAATCCCAGTCTTACCTGGGATCTGAGTATCTAACACGCCACCCTTACCATAGGCAATTACGGGCGTTCCACTAGCATTAGCTTCCACTGGAACTAAGCCATAATCTTCCAAGGCAGCAACAATCACACCACGAGCTTTAGACATCAACTGACTACGTTCTGTATCGCTGACATGACCTAGAAATTTAATATTTTTTAAAGCTCTAGACTCAAGACGCTCTCGCTCTGGGCCATCACCCGTTATGAATAATGGCAATCCGAGCCAATTGAATGCTTCAATAATCACATCAATGCGTTTGTAACCAAGAAGACGAGCTGAGATCAAATAAAAGTCGTCCTTATCTTTGGAGAAAATAAATTTATTGATGTCAATCGGATAGTTGATCACAACTGATGTTTTTCCATAAAATTGCTGGATACGACTGGCAACTGTGCTGGAATTAGCAATGTAAAAATCAGGCTCCTGAGCTGAATCTAAATCTGCTTTTCTCATTTGCTGAAAAATCGGTTCGAGCATACCAGAAAGATTTCGATAGGTAGCATAGTCTCGAAGATAAGTTGTGGTATCCCACAAAAAACGGGTAACATTGTGACAGAAACAAATATGTATTGCTCCTGGTCTTTTGCGAACGGCTTTAGCAAAACTTGTGGTACTGCTAATAATCAGATCGTAGTCTTGTAGATCCAAGGCTCGAAAGGCTGAAAAATAAAATGGAGCCATGAGCCTAAAATTCTTACTTGCCCCTGGAATATTCTGAAGTACAGTTGTGCGAACTTCACGTTCGCCTAAATCAATAGTTTTTTTAGGTTCGTACAGAGACGTGAAAATATCAGCATTGGGGTAGCGTTTACACAGCAATTCAAATACACGCTCTGCCCCACCGGGTTGTGTTAAGTAATCATGGACTAATGCAATTTTCATACTATTCTCTCTATTTTATAACATCCGATACCGACGATGCCATTGTGCCCCGGATATTTTGATTCTCCGTCCAATCTGTTTAATTGTAGCCTCGACAGCACCAGAACCAATTGTGATCTTTTGAGACTGCATCGCCTGATAATCAGGAATCCTGCATCGATGTCGTTCTAGCCCACATTCCGCACCCTAGGGTGTCACAGAGTATAATTACTCAGAACAATCGATTTTTCAAGTGATCAATTATGCCTTTCAAAAAACTTTTCTCCGTTTATCTACGGTACTAAAGTATAATTTATAGCTTGATTGTTCAATAAAAATAAGTAAAAACCGATTGTGACAGTTGAGGGTGCGGAATGTGGGTTCTAGATAATCCAGAAAGTTCTTGACTCTTAGTACATCCCAGTCAGCCTGCATCAGCGCCCCATCGACCTGACCACGCCACAGATGAGTCTCCACTGTTGCTAAACGTTGATTAGAACCACCCAATTTGTACAGGTTTTCCGCATCGGTGATACCAATCTAAAATCTCTAAGCGTTGCTCGAACGAAGAAATCCCAGCTATCAAATTCCAGACCCCTGGATGTCCATCACCCAGACAGGTAATTGGCTCACCTAAAGGCTGTCGATTCACCAAATCCAATAGCTTGTCGTTATCTTGAAAGAAAGCGGCACACTCTTGATGATGTAATGCCACAGCTTTGTAGTCTCGCCACTCATTGGCTTTTCCTAACTCAGTTCTTAATCTTGCCTTGCCTCCATCTACACTCAAAGCGGTGACTGTTTTCTCGCGCTAGCCTCCACAAATTCTTGTCGATGTACTAGCCGTTGTTGTGTACTGTGGGATACGTATATTCCTGTCAGTTGCTGTAAGTCTCTGGTGGTATTGGCATAGGATACGTTGGCACTCAATAGTAGGCAGCATTTTTCTAGGTGAGGGCTTAATCTTGTCCCTTTCTTTTGTCCGAGTTTTTTACTTTGTTGTTCTCCTTACTTGCCATTTACCCATGCAGGTCTGGATTTCTCTGGCGGGAGCCTGCTTCTGTTTGGCTGCTGCTGCTTAAAAAAAATTCCAATCTCTGGGGCTACTTCTTTGAGGACATGATCTCTAACGGCTAATTCAATACTGCCAAAGTCTTTTAGCTGAAGAGATGGTGTATTCTTGAGTAAGATTGCAGATACAGTTTTTAGACATTGTTGGAGTTCTTGAGTTTCTTCTGGGGTCATGTTTTTCTCACTCGTAAGTGTATTTTTACATTTTACATAATTCTTGCATACTGCTCTTATAAATATTTCTACTCATTGCATAATTGAGTTGCTCCCAAATATAAAATATAACCCGGTAGAACGTTGTTTTTGTTGGTTAGAACAGCATTGGAATGGTAGTTTACTTGACAATGTTGAGACTGTACTGAATTTCGCCGAAACTCTCACATTTAAAGGTAAAAATCCAGTAGTGACATTGGTAGAAAAAATTTACTCCACAGGAGTTACACTCAACAAGTTAGCTATGGCAGAAATTGAAACCCAGATTAATCGCCTCCCCAATCTTCAAAAATGGTTTGTGGAAATTTTCGCTAAACCCACATAGCTGTTGGATAATTTTTTTTGTGGAGGTCTCTTAGGTATTCATTTCACAACTTCAGTTGTTCAAATCAAGAACTATCAAATCTATCTAAATATCTGCGGAATGTGGATTGTAACATATTTTTAGAAAAATGGTGTGAGACTAGGGAAAATGTCGCACTTAGCAATTCGTAAAAAACCAGTTCCAAAATCTTAAGATTTTGGAACTGGTCAGGTAAATTTTTGGTTCAGTAAATGTGCAATCTGCCGATCGATATTGGTTTGGTGAAAACGCCGAGTAGCCATCTCGGATGCAGATTTGGCGATCGCGATCGTAGACTCAGGTTGGTTATGACAGGTATTAATAACTTCCGCGAGTTGTTGTGGCTGGTCAGGAGGAACCAAAAAGCCATTGATCCCAGGCTCTATTAACTCAATAGCACCTCCAGATTGAGCAGCAACTATAGGTCTACCACACAGCATAGCCTCAACAATCACTCGGCCAAAAGGTTCCGGTGCGATCGAGGTATGTGCCACTAAATCACAAATTGCCATTAACTGCGGAACATCCGAACGAAATCCCAAAAACTTCACTCGATTTTCAAGTCCTAATTCTGCAACTTGTTTGTGCAATTGCTGGACATATTCCTGTTCGCCAAACAGCGCATCACCCACGAAAATAGCTGTGACATTTTTCGGACAGTAGGTAAGTGCTTCAATTAAAATATGTTGACCTTTCCAAGGCGACAATCGACTGAAATGACCTACTATAAATTGTCCATCAAGTTCTAGTTGTGTCTTGAGTTGGCTAAGATTAGTGCGATCGAACTGATAGACTTCAGGGTCAAAGCCATTGTAGACGACATCGATGATATCCGATCGCCCTCCTGCTTCTAGGAAAGCAGCCTGACTGGCTTTGGAATTAGCAATCACCAATGATGCAAAGCGATTCGCCAAAGTTACAGCTACTTTTAAGTTAGTTGGACTGAAATGGTCTGTCGATAAAATGTCATGCAAATGATAGACTAGAGGGCGACGACTGAAAAAGCTAGCTAATGCACCAACAACTAGAGCTTTTTGCGTGTTGGCGTAGATCAAATCATATTGACGAGCTTTTTGAGCAACTTTAGCAATCAAAGGCAGTAGCGCAGTTACACTACTTAAACTCTGTATCAAGCTGCTTTCTTTACGAACTTGTATTGCTTCAGTCGCTAACACCTCAACGGGGATTTGCTGTTGCTCTAGTAATTGCCTAAAAGCACCATCTACAAATAAGCCAACGAGACAGCTATCTCGATAGGGTTTAGCAATATCTATTAGGCACAGTTCTGCGCCTCCCGGCTTTCCACTCTGGTCGAGAAATAGTATTTTCATCTGTTTTTATTTACTAAAAATCTTCCCATAGATTCTAATTGTTTTGTTCCTCATGCCAACAACACTTTTCTAACTTTTTTCGCGATTTTTTGCCAATCAAAATTCATAGCAGCGTATTCCTGACACGCTTCTCTAGAAGGCATCGGTACTTTTCCAATTAGCAGTTCTTCCAAACGCTGAGCAATAGCTGTTACTTCTGTAGAAGCAGTAATCAAATTTGGTGAAAATGGCTCTAAAATTTCTGGCATTCCACCCACAGGAGTACATAGCGATGGAGTACCACAGGCGAGGGATTCTAGCACAGCTAATCCAAATCCTTCTAAAGATTGGCTCGGCATCACACTTAGGTCGGCGGCTTGGTAAGCTATAGGCAGTTGTTCATCTGGCAAAAAACCGAGAAATTTAACGTTGTCATTGAGTCCCAAATCTGTTGCTTGCTGCTCAAGATCCCCTTGTAGTGGCCCTTTTCCAGCGATCGCCAACCAGATATCAGGAATTTGAGGTTTAATCATGGCGATCGCCATCAACAGCTTATCGAGTCCAACTCGACGCACTAAACGACGCGCTGTAAATAGAATCGGGCGATTTTGGGGCCAGTTGAGCTGCGATCGGGCTTCTGGGCGCGATCGATCAAATTGAAATCTCGACAGATCCACACCACCCGGAATTACGTGAATTTTGCTCCACGGAACTTGATATTCTTGATGTAAAATATCACCAAATGCTTTGCTCAGGACAATAAAGCGATCGCACCGATCATAAACTCTATCTTCGACCCAATGCTTCAAAAAAACACTCAGTTTACCAGAACCCTCCTGCTTACTTTCCAAAGCCCAAGGCCCGTGAAAGGAAAAAGTAACAGGAACCCCTTTAGGTAAAACCTGTAAAAGTGGAAAACTATATAGTGCGAAATGCAGATTAATGGCATCAGGTTTTGCAAATTTTCGCTGCAAAAAATTGGAGCGAATCAGCCAAAGCCGTTCCCAGAGTCGAATATCTGGTTCAGCTAAATTAGTGAGATTTATGCTAGAATTCGGCTCAGTTTCTGGCAAACCAACTCCACACAACTCAACTCTATCTTGACTAGCTGCTAGCTGATGCGTCAGCTCATATACATATCGATCCAGCCCCCCCGGTGTTTTCGGAAACCATCCGATCCCCACGCAAAGAATGTTGGCTGCTGTAGCAGGGTTACTTGTATAGTTTTCCACTTGGTTGTTTGCAAATATACATTAACTTTACAATAACTAAGATATCCTGATGATAGCTGTATATTCCTCAGCGAGATTATGAAAAATCAATTCCTGTTGCTAGTCAACAAATTATGGCAACAACAGCGGTTGTTTGCCCAGAAACTGAATCATTCCCTGACTAATTTTCAGCCGCTCGCCTGGGATCGCCAACATCACAGGATAAGTTTCGGATCCAAGGCGATCGCAGGAATCATCATCTTTACTGTAACTGCACTGTCCGTAACTGCACTGTCGGGAACTTCAAACCCTTTATCTAATATCTCCTACAAAACATCTTGGATCGGTAACACCTTTGGCGGTGGCAGTAAGTGGGTACAAATTCAAATCAGTGCCATGTACGTAGCCAGTGATGGAACAGTTTACACCAATAGTGTGTGGGACGAAGCGGGTAGAGAGGCAGGAATTTATCAAGATGGAGATGCGATCGCCAAAGCTAGTAATCTTCATGGATGGGGAAGAACGGGAGGAGAAGCCGTCACGGCAAATAGTAAATACCTTTATATTGCCATGACACAGGGGGCGATCGACAGAATGGTGGTTCAAGATTATCCCCCCTCTCAAACAAACTGGCATTGTGTGAGACGCTACAACTTATCGGGAGAGCCTGCTCCCTTTGCAGGTGGGCGTGGTTATGATAAAAGTATGTTAATTGTGAGCACCTCCGGTCAAGTAACTGGATTAGCTAACGCTGGCAGTGAGCTTTATGTCAGCGATAGTGCCGCTAACCGCATCCGCGTCTATGATACCGAAACTCTGGCCGAGTTACGGAGTTGGTCGAGCGATCGCCCCAAACAAATAGCTGTAGATCCTCAAAGTAACCTATGGATTCTGCAAGCAAAAGACGCTACTAATCCTCCCAAGATTCTGCACTATTCCAAGACAGGAACCTTATTATCCCAGAAAATTACCGATGTTGTAGACCCTACAGCCCTAGCGATCGATCGTCAAGGTAGGCTATTAGTTGCAGAAAATGGCCCTCGTCAACAAGTGCTGATTTACGATATCTCAGGAACCCCTAAATTAATTGGAACTTTTGGCACTCAAGGTGGCATTTATTCTGGAACTCGCGGAGAAGTTGGAGAACTTAAACTCAACGGTTTAACAGGAGTGGGTACGGATCGAGCCGGGAATATCTACGTTAGCAATGATGGTTTTGGCGGTTCAGGAACCGACTTGAGAAAGTTCTCCCCTCTCGGAAAAATGCAGTGGCAATTATTGGGTTTGCAATTCGTGGATAATGCCGATGCCGATCCAGGTACTGACGGACTCGATGTGTTCACCAAACACGAACATTTCATGATGGACTATAGCAAAGAAAACGGTCAGGAATGGAGCTATAAAGCATATACTCTCGATAAGTTTCGCTACCCAGACGATCCGCGACTGCACAACCAAACCCATTCAGCGGCATCAGTTTTTGTCCGTCGAATTAAAGGACAACGTTTCTTATATCTTACGGGAATGTTTGCCCACCAGATTAGCATCTACCGCTTTGATGGAGAAATTGCCGTTCCCAGCGCCATCTTTGCGAGGGATCATTCTACCTGGCCAACCAATCAACCAGCGACGGGAAGCTGGTTGTGGCATGACAAAAACGGAGATGGCTCAATTCAAAGCAATGAATATGAAAGTTTAGGTGCAGAAGATGATTCGATCTGGGGTTGGGAAGTTGATAGCAAGGGCGATGTTTGGCAAGCATCTGAGTCTGGGGCGATCGGGCATTATCCTGTTCAAGGATTAGATACCTATGGCACTCCGATCTACAATGCTGCCACTGCCAAAAAAATACCGATGCCCGCACCTTTTAAGAGCTTAACAAGAATTAAGTATTTTCCAGAAACCGATACCATGTATCTGACAGGCTATACCAATGAACGTCCGCATATTGGTAAAGAATGGGGTACAGTCGGTACGGAGATTGTACGCTATGATAATTGGAACCAAAGTCGGAAT
>JARCMA010000312.1 GCA_030248405.1 Microcoleus sp. MP8IB2.171 | reverse complement strand
CTCTGGCTAATCCCCACAAAAAGGCGATCGCCAATAATTGTTTTTCGCCAGCAGAAAGTCGGTGTTTGGGTACGAGTTTGCCTTCTGGATCGTAAATGGACAGGCTAAATGTGTCAGTATCGATCGCAACTCTGTGCACCAGGTCGGTTTTGTGCAACAGGTAGCGAAAACAGTCGGTAATCTCTATTTCGAGTTTGTTGAGTTTTTTGAGGGTGAGTTTTTCTTTAAAAAGTTTGAGTGTACCTTGGGCTTTAGCGATCGAAGCGATGACGTGTTGACTGTTCCTGATGGTAATATATTCGCTACTGTAGCTTTCTAGTTCTTTTTGGGTTTGGGCTGATTCTTTGTCTAATTCCGCGATATGGCGATCGGCTGATTCCAAGGCAGCGGCTGCGATTGCGACTGCTTTTTGAGCATTTCTGACCTCTAATTCTAGTTTTTCGTAGGCTTCAGGGGAAGCTGCGGTGGCTAGTTGTCTGTCTGTGAAGTCGATTTCTGATTCAATATTTTTGACTTCTGCTATTTGTTCGGTGGCTAGAGTTTGGTGGGCTGGGATTTGGTAGCTAAGGAGATTTTCTAGTTGCTGGATGTTGTTATTGTCGGCGTTCATCCAGGGCGGCGCGTCGGTTCCGGCTTGCTGTTCAAGTTCTCGATCTTCTTGGCGGATGAAGTCTTGAATTTTATCTAGCTGTTGGGCATTTAATGAGATTTCGGCGATATAGTTAAGGAGGCGATCGCTTCTTTGTTTGATAACACTTTGGGCAATCTTTGCTTGCTGCTGGCTGGCTTCGGTTCCTGCTTGGGTTTTCGCAGCGCTTAGCAAGGGCGAAATTAGGGCTAGTGGTAGGCTGTTTGATGCCAATTCCATCATGGCTTGACGGGTTTTTTCTGCCTGATTTCTGTAGTTGTTTAGTTGTATGTCTAGTTGACTGCGATCGCCTGCAATTTTCCCGCCTTGATAAATAAACTTGTCTGATGCTTGTCGCTGATTTGTTTCAGCTTTATCGAATTCATTTTTAAGGCTACCTCGTTTTTCGATCGCCAATTCTTTCTTATCAGTAATTTCCTGAAAAGTTTGTTCAATTTTTTCTAAAGCTGCCAAGTCTGTTTTGCCAGCAATTTCTTTTCGCTTGCGGCCGGCTAATATTTCCAAATCGACGGCGAGGCGTTCTGCTAATTCTAAACCTAACAGAGATTTAATCGCCCCGACGACAAACTCTGGCGGAGTTTCGAGTTCGGCGAGTTCTTTTACTTGTTCGCCGTCAAACAGAAACAGGTTGGATATTCCGACTGGCAAAAGGGTTTCAATGTATTCGTCCCAGGTGTTAGTAATTGCTTTATCTGACCACCAATCATTAACTACTTCGCTGTATATGAGAATGCTGAGGCTATCTTTGATATCAAGTTTTTTCCAGTATCTAACAATTTTAAATTGAGTTAATTTGTCGTCTTGGACTTGTTCAAAGGTTAGTTCGACGCGGGTATCTTCTAATGCAGGAGTATGTCGATTGATGGATTGATTGAGGAAGTCGCTGTAGCTTAAATTGCCTCTGGTGGAACATTGGGCGCGGCCACCGTAGAGGGCGAGGCGAATGGCATCCATGAGGGTGGTTTTGCCGCCGCCGTTCATGCCGCCAAATAGGATGACTGGGCAGGGATTTCCGTCTTTTTCGGGGCGGAGATTGATGGTTTGTGCGCCTGCGTAAGGGCCGAAGTTTTTGAGGACGAGTTCGAGGAATTGCATTGTAGATGTTGTCGATGGTTGCTGATTAGTTTGGTAGGTGCGTCAGTGATTAGGCTATCAATTAGGTATAGAATAATGCTGGCTGACGCACGCTACGCAGGGGAAGTTTTGATGTAACAGATTTAATCTTTGGTATTTCCTTCTCCTACATCTGGAGTAGAATATTTGATATCGGCCCAAGATAGCTGCTTACTTTGACTGCTGCTTTCAAGTTCTTCTTTGAGTTTGGCAATATCAAGGGTATCGTTTTTTGCAGAACTGTTGGTTTGGGCGATCGCACTTTTGACTTGCTGAATTTTCTCAGTCGGATTTGCTTTAACATCTTCCACCGCTGTTTTTAAGTTGCGTTGGTAGTGGGCGTTACCAATAGCTTCATCCTTTGATCGCGAACTGGTTTCAAAGCATTTGTCCAAATCCGCGTAAATGCCTGTACGGCGGGGTTTTGTGTAATATTGGCGTTCTGTATCGAGGAGTTTAGCCATCAATTCAAGGTGCATTTTATCCTCGCTGCAAATCTCTTCGATCGCAGTCCATTCATCGCTACCTAGAAGTTTCCTTTCGGCGGCGGGACGAGAATCTGCAAAAGGTTCGCCCGTGACTTCTTCGTAAATCCGGGGCAAACTATCGTCAAATTCGTGCTTTTGTTCCAGCCAAATGCGGCGGATTTCGCTAAGTTCTTCCGGGGTAATTAAGGTGATGTCGCGCATTTCTAGGGGTGCGGTTTTGCGGATGTGGGTTTGTGCTTCCAGGACTCGTCTCAGCCAGTGTTCTCGCCAAAATTTGGTGTAGGGCCCTGGGATGGGTTCAACGGAGGTTGTTTCGTCGCCCATGTTGCGTTCAAACAGTTCTACTCTACCGTAGATGCGGCGGAAGTCTCTTTTT
>JARCMA010000311.1 GCA_030248405.1 Microcoleus sp. MP8IB2.171 | reverse complement strand
TCAGGGTATGAAAAAATAACTTTAAAATCCAAAAGCTTTGTGGGTACTGGTTTCTATGACGGGCATATTTAGCGTTTCATACCGTAAATCAGCAACGCCCGGGATGTAACGGATGTCAGGAAGAAGAAAAAAAGCAATAGACTGTGTGGCTTTGGGAAATCAAGAACTTTCTAGTTGTCAGGGTAGTATATCTGGAAAAAATGGCTCAAAAGTCGATCGACCGTTCTCTGAATGATTCTGCAAGTCTTGACACTTGACAATTTTAATTTGTTCGGGTAAAGAGCTTGCAAGGCACGCTCTACAAAGTTTATATTGAGAGTAGAAAAGTTTTAATCACACAAAATTGAAAGTTGCAATGGGAAGTTGCAGTGTCAAGGCAGATCCCTAGCGGCGCAAAACTCATCTACCATCGCCCTACTGGATATTCATATTTTATTAAATGCCTGTGCTTGTCTATTTTTGTAACAGGCACAAGACTTTTCAGCCACTTAATGTTATTGCTGGGAAAGCAAAAGATTAATAATGGACTCATTAAAGATCCAAAATGTCAAGGTGAGGTACGATCGAGCAAATTTGCTCGAACGCATCGCCAACCGCATTCGCCGCTCTCTAGAAATACCCGAAATTCTCAGCGCAACAGCAGCGGAAGTTCAATCCTTCTTGGGAACAGACAGAGTAAAAATCTACAAATTTCATAGCGACGGCAGCGGTGAAGTGATGGCCGAATCAATTAACGGCAACCGCTTGCCATCGCTATTGGGGCTGCATTTTCCAGCAGACGATATTCCCCCTCACGCCCGCCAACTGTTCGCGCAAGTACAGGTGCGATCGATCGTCGATCTAGATTCCGGGCAGCTAGGCCAAAGTCCGCGCCGCGATGTGGTTTCCGGCCAACTGCTGCCCGATGAAGTGCGCTTTCGGGCGATCGACCCCTGCCACGCTGAATACTTGACTGCACTGGGCGTCAAGGCTTCCTTGGTAGTACCAATTTTTCACTGCGAAGAATTCTGGGGCTTGTTAGTATCTCACCACTCCGAGTCCCGGAGTGTCGCAGAACACGAACTGCAAGGCGTTCAGATAGTGGCAGATCAGCTCGGCGTCGCCATAGCTCAATCAACCCTCCTCGCCCGATCCCAGGCGAAAGCTCAGCGGGAAGCTGCCGTCAACCGCGTCGCCGCAGCGCTGCACTCCCAGCCGGCGATCGAACTGCAAGCAGCTTTGGCAGAATGTGTAGCTGCACTAGACGCAGCCGGCGGCAGACTGTGCATTTTTGACAGCAGCAAAGTCACGAGTTTAGTTCCCAACTCGGACAATTCCACTCAACCGCTCAAAGTCTACACTTGCGGATCGGGGCCGAGGATGCAAATTTTGGCAAAATACCCGCAGGTGGAGCAATACAGCGTCTGGCACGAATATTTTAAATCCGGCGAGCAAGAGGTTTGGGCAATTCCCGACTTGTACAAAATTAGCAGTTTGAGAAGCCTGCAACCTGCATTTCGATCGACCAAAATTCGCAGCATTTTAATCGTACCGCTCAGAAACCGCCAGCAAATATTCGGTTACTTGAGCATTTTTCGAGAAGAATTTGACACCGAAACTCTCTGGGCAGGACAGTTTGATGCCGACGGCCGGCTCGCCCAATCTCGGATATCTTTTGAAACGTGGAAAGAGTCAAAAACCGCCCAAATTCGCGAATGGAAGGCGGAAGAAATTGAGTTAGTACAAACTTTTGGTAGCAACTTTTCTCAGGCAATTAACCACTATCAACTCGACCAACAAATAGAAGCACTTAACACTAATTTAGAAAATCAAGTTCAAGAGCGCACAGCTCAACTACAGCAGTTGACCCAACAGCAGCGAGTGCTGTTTGAAGTGGTGGCAAAAATGCGGAATTCCCTCGACTTAAACAAGATTTTTAGCACGATGTCCCAGGAAGTGCGACAGGCTTTAAATGCCGATCGAGTTGCGGTTTACCGCTTCGATTCCGCATCAGAATTTAACGACGGCGAATTCGTTTCCGAAGATGTTTTGCCAGATTTTGTGTCAGTAATGGCAGTCAAAGTGCACGATCGCTGCTTTGGAGAAAACTATGCCAATCTCTACTCTCAGGGACGAGTTCACACAATGTCCGACATTCGACAGGCCGGACTGCAAGATTGCTATGAGCAACTATTAGAGCAATTTCAGGTCAAAGCTACTTTAGTTGCACCGATTATGACAGGCAAGGATCTTTGGGGGTTGCTGTGCGTGCACCAGTGTTCGGCTCCCCGCAACTGGGAATCTTCCGAAATTCAGTTTGCTACTCAAGTTTCCGCTCAGCTCAGCATCGCCCTAGAACAAGCAGATTTGCTCGCTCAAACTCAGCAGCAAGCAGTTGAGTTGCAGCGGGCAGCCGAGCAGGAAAGAATACTGTTTGAGGTAGTTGCTAAGATTCGACAATCTCTCGATTTAGATACAATTTTTAGCACGACAACTACAGAATTGCGGCGGATTTTAAAGGCAGATAGAGTTGGCATTTATCGCTTTGACCCAGATTCAAAGTTTAATGAAGGCGAATTTATTACGGAAGATGTTTTGCCTGGTTTTGGTTCCGCAATGGATGTGAAAGTTCGCGATCATTGTTTTGGCGAAAACTATGCCAATAAATACAGTAAGGGACACATTCAAGTGCTGCCAGATATCGACAGTGCTGGACTCTCAGACTGCCACGCTGCTATTTTAGCTCAATTTCAAATTAGAGCTCAGGTGATTATGCCGCTGATGAATGGCAGCCTACTTTGGGGTTTGCTGTGCGTGCATCAGTGCAGCGGTTCACGCACTTGGAACACTTCGGAAATCCAGTTTGCTACGCAAGTCGGATCTCAGTTGAGCGTAGCATTAGAACAAGCTGATTTGCTCGCTCAAACGCGGCAACAAACGATCGATCTCCAGTGGGCAGCCGAGCAACAGCGGATACTGTTTGAAGTGGTGGCCAAGATTCGAGAATCTCTCGATATCAATGCGATTTTTAAGACGGCAACCCAAGAAGTTTGTCAGTTTATGCAAGTCGATAGAATTGCTATCTATGGCTTTAATCCTGATTGGAGCGGTCAATATGTTGCCGAGTTTGTCAAAGATGGCTGGAAAAAATTGGTATGGGAAGGTATCAATACGGTTTGGCAAGATACTTATTTGCAGTCAAACCGAGGTGGTAGGTATCTCAATAATGAAACTCTAGCCGTTGACGATATCTATCAAGCCGATAACTCGGAGTGTCACGTTAGTATTTTAGAGCATTTTCAGGTCAAGGCTTATGCGATCGCGCCGATTTTTGTAGGACAAGAACTTTGGGGTTTGCTGACAGCGTATCAACATTCTGGAACCCGCTGTTGGGAAAGTTCAGAAGTTACGTTTTTAGCTCAGATTGCCAATCAGTTAGGCGTAGCTATCCAACAAGCCGATTTGCTGGCTCAAACCAAGCGCCAATCAGCACAAATCGCTCAAAATCTCAAGGATTTGCAGCAAACTCAAGCTCAATTGATTCAGACTGAAAAAATGTCGGGTTTGGGGCAACTGGTGGCGGGTATTGCTCACGAAATTAACAATCCAGTTAATTTTATTTACGGTAATCTCAATCACGCTACTGATTATACTGAGAATTTGCTGAGTTTGCTGGAACTTTACCAGCAGCAATATCCCGATTCTAGTCCTGAAATTGGTGAATTGACCGAAGATATTGACTTGGAATTTCTGCTCGAAGATTTGCCGAAGTTGCTATTGTCTATGAAGGTGGGAGCGGATCGCATCCGTCAAATAGTTCTGTCTTTGAGGAATTTCTCTCGTCTTGACGAAAGTCAAATGAAGGCGGTTGATATTCACGAGGGCATTGACAGCACGCTGTTAATTTTGCAGCACAGGTTGAAGTCTAATCCCGACAGTGCACACATTGTGCTAGTTAAAGAGTACGGCACTTTGCCTCTGGTTGAGTGTTATGCTGGACAGTTGAATCAGGTGTTTATGAATGTCATCGGAAATGCGATCGATGCTTTGGAATCGAACCAGTTGCTCCCTGGTAAATCAGTGAGTCCTCAAATTAAAATTTCTACTGCTGTCGGTCAACTTAATGGTAATGTTCCTAGCGCGGTGATTCGGATTTCTGACAACGGTTCTGGAATTTCGGAATCGATGAGACAACGCATATTTGACCCTTTTTTCACGACTAAGCCGGTGGGCAAAGGTACTGGATTGGGATTGTCAATTAGTTACCAAATTGTGGTAGAGAAACACGGCGGTGTTTTTAAGTGTAGTTCGGAATTGGGGAAAGGTACTGAGTTTGCGATCGAGATTCCGCTTCGACAGCAGCCAGCAGTCATTACTCATTAGTCATTATTGTAAAATCCAGCCAACAGTCAACAGTCAACTATAGCAATCCTAAATGATTCTACTTGTTACCAGGCTCTGCCTGGTAACGCAGATCCGGAGGCTCTGCCGACCTGTTCGCAGGCGAGGCAGAGCAAGAGTGACATCGATTCCCAGGCCAAGAGCCTGGGAACCAGTTAACCAGTTATTGAAACTGATTTAGGATTGCTATATCACGGACGCTGCAACCAGAATTGATATAATTAATCTGCGTTAATCTGTGTTAGTCTGCCCTCATCTGCGGTTAAAAAAAGAGAATGTATTAACCGCAGATGACAAGGGATTGACGCTGATTCACGCAGATGAAAAGAAGAGATATATGAATAATTCCGATGCTAACAGAT
>JARCMA010000310.1 GCA_030248405.1 Microcoleus sp. MP8IB2.171 | reverse complement strand
GCCCAGACATTAATTGTCAGACAAGTGATTCCCATAACTAGCAAGATGTATGTCGGAGGCATTACTACCCCGATCGCGAACCAGGTAAAAACGTGAAATATCATTGCTGTAGCCCAAAGGCTGGCGACAACCACAGACGCCCAAACTTGCATTCGAGGTCGGTTTAGTCCTGTCAAAATCGCTGTCTGCAAAGTAGTCAGCAAGTTTGCCGGAACTAAGAAGGCACAGATAGCTATGCAGTAGGTATGAGAAAATTCAGTAACTGTATTGAAGTCGATCATCAGTCTAATTGTCGGGCCTGTTGGGTATACTTAAAGAGCGTAGCGTGACTTGACTTTCATATCTTGTCACCCTTACCTTAACTTAATATTTCCGTAAGTAGGCCACTCTGGAGACGCATTTCTCTCCCCATTTTCCAGCAGGCAAAATTTTACCACAAATATTAAAGTTTTGGGAAATTATTAAACATACTTGAAGAATGGCAACAATTGCTATGATAATTAACATCGGGAAGCGATAGTATAGAAGAGCCAAGTCAGTAAAATTCCTAGAAGGCTGAGGCGGCTTGAACAGCAACACATACTGCAGGCTGGTTTTCGACTAAATCATTTTTGATTCGCTGAGTATCGGATGATTGATTCTCCGTGTCCGTCAAGGGATCGAGCCATTATGCGATCGAACAATATGAGATTATTATGGAAAAGCCAATTTGCTCTCAAATCTCAAATCAATAGAACCATCTCGAAATTTTACAGCGGAAGATAAAGAAAATGGATCAACAAATCACAATTCCCGCACTCGAAGAAGTTGACTTGACAAACTGCGACAGAGAACCCATTCACCTACCGGGACACATTCAGCCACACGGAGTGCTACTTGTTGTACGAGAACCTGAACTAGAAATAGTGCAAGTCAGCGAAAATACGCAAGATTTGTTAGGAATTGATGCAGAAAGTGCGATCGGTCAAAATTTGAGCTTATTATTCAATCGAGTTCAAGTAAAAAAACTCAAGCTTTGTTTGCGTAATGAAAACTTAAAAACCGTTAATCCCATTAAACTCTCTGTCACAAACAAAGGTAAATATTTAGAATTTGACTGCATCCTCCACCGAGTAGAAGAATTTTTGATCGTCGAGTTGGAATTAGCCACAAGCCCAGAAAATCTTTCTGTTTTTAGTTTTTATCATTCAGTGAGAGCCACTGTCAGCAAAATTCAAAGCGCCCAAAATCTCAAAGAATTATCTCAAATAACTGTAGAAGAAGTTAGAAAAATATCTGGTTTTGATCGAGTTATGCTCTATCAATTTGACCACGAAGGCAACGGCGCTGTGATCGCTGAAGCTAAAGCAGAAAATATCAGTCCTTTCTTGGGATTAAACTACCCCAGCTCAGATATTCCCAAACAAGCCAGACAACTGTATGCGTTAAATTGGCTGAGGTTAATCCCAGATATTAATTATCAACCCGTCCCCCTTATTTCAGGAAACAATGCTGTTACCACCCAGCCCCTAGACCTGAGTTTCAGCGTGTTGAGAAGCGTTTCTCCCATTCACATAGAATACCTGCAAAATATGGGCGTTGCAGCTTCGATGTCAATCTCATTAATCAAAGACAAAAAACTGTGGGGATTGATTGCTTGCCACAACTATACACCAAAACACCTCAACTATGAATTGCGCGCAGCCTGCGAATTTATCGGGCAAGTAATGTCCTTAGAACTGCAATCAAAAGAAGGAAACGAAGACTACGACTACAAACTACACTTAAAATCTATTCAAACCAAGATTTTTGAAGACGTATCCACCTCCGAAAACTTGTCAGAAGTGTTAGTTAAATGCCAGCATAATTTGCTGGAAGCAGTCAACGCCCAGGGAGCAGCAATAGTATTTGGAGACAATTGCTATCCAGTCGGGCAAACACCTCAAGGAGAATCCCTCAAATACTTAACTCAGTGGGTGCAAAAGCATTTAAATAAAGAAATTTTTTATACAGACTCGCTCACCAAATGCTATCCAGAAGCTGAGGAATTTACAGACACCGCCAGCGGGTGTTTGGCTATAGCAATATCGCCGACTCAGAAAATATACGTTTTGTGGTTTCGCCCGGAAGTAATTAAGACCGTAAATTGGGCGGGCAACCCCAACAAAACAGTTCAAATAGATGAAGATGGCAGCCATCGACTGTCTCCTCGGAAATCCTTCGCTCTGTGGCAAGAAAATGTCAGGTACAAATCGTTGCCTTGGAAACAATGCGAAATAGACGCTGCATTGGAACTGAAAAAAGCAATGATTAATATAGTGCTGCGCCAAGTGGACAAACTCGAAAAATTAAATACAGCACTAGAAGCATCAGTCGCCAGAGAACGCGAAAAAACTGCTAATTTAAAAACAACAATGTCCGAGCTTAAGCGGGCGCAAACTCAATTGGTGCAAAACGAAAGAATGTCAAGTTTGGGACAGTTGGTGGCGGCGGTAGCTTATGAAGTCACTAACCCGATTAACTTCATCTACGGCAATCTTAGCTATGCTAATGAATACAGTCAAAAAATGATCAATTTATTGCAGCTTTACGAGCAGCACTATCCATCACCTACGCCAGAAATTCAAGCACAAATAGAAATAGCAGAATTAGAGTTTATAGCTGAAGACTTGCCGAAGTTGCTGGGTTCAATGAAAGTAGGAGCTAACCGCATCCGCGAGATAGTTCAGTCGCTGCGAAATTTCTCTAGAATTGACGAAGCAGAGATTAAACCAGTTGACATTCACGACGGATTGGACAGCGCTTTATTGATTTTGAGCAACCGACTCAAACCGAAGCCCGTGAAGCAAAGCTATCCCGTAGGGAATCGCCCAGCAATTCATCTCATCAAAGAATATGGCTCTCTGCCTTTGGTTGAGTGTTACGCAGTTCAAATCAACCAAGTATTTATGAATGTACTGGCAAATGCAATTGATGCTCTCGAAGATGCCTTTGTCAACAATAATTTATCGTCACACTGCGGGGGCAAAAAAGAGCCAGTTAAGTACGGACAAATTCGGATTGTGACTGAACTTTGTCCCGGAGAAAAAGCCGTAGCAGTTCGGATCAAGGACAACGGTTGGGGCATGGAAGAAAAAGTTCGCCAGAAAATTTTTGAGCCTTTTTTTACCACAAAACAGGTGGGCAAAGGTGCGGGGATAGGTTTGGCGATTAGCCACGAAATTGCGGTGGAACAACACGGTGGCAAATTGACTTGCATTTCAGCCCCCGGAGAGGGAACGGAGTTGATTATTGAGATTCCCTTGAGCCAAACTCATCCCACACCCATTGTCAAGTGAAAAAAATTCCGCGCTAGCGAAGCTATCCCGTTCGCGCGTGCCTTCGGGAAGGCTAGGAAATAGCCCAAATTCAAAAATCGAAAATTCGATTAAAATACAAAAGTAGCTAAGTAGATTTGAGCCAATTCTGAGGAAGAGAGTATGACTGAAAAAAATACCGCCCAATGGGATGCCGGCAGGTTTCTCAAAACCTTGGCTTATTTCGGCGTCATTCCCTTCATTGGCAGCATTAGCTGGCTGCAACAACTCTTTGGAAGCAGCAGCAACAGTAAAAAAGACCAACCCAAACTGGTACTGGTAGCCGGTGCTACCGGCGGCGTCGGGAAGCGAGTAGTGAAGCGGCTGCAACAGCGGGGATATAGAGTACGCTGCCTCGTCAGAGATACCAAAAGAGCAACAGAAATTCTCGGCAAAAATGTCGAATTAGTCGAGGGAGATATCACTCTCGCCGAGACGCTAACGCCGTTAGTAACTGAGGGCATCGAAGCAGTTATCTGCTGCACTGGCACGAAAGTTCAACCTGTAGAAGGAGACACCCCAACCAGGGAAAAATACTATCAAGGCATCAAGTTTTATATGCCGGAAGTTGTGGATGTTCCCGAAATCGTCGAATACAAAGGCCTGAATAATTTAGTGCAAGCTGTTCGCAGCCAGCTAATTAAAGCAGGCGAAAAAAACATTTTTGACTTCACAAAACCCACCCAAGATTTAAAGGAAACTTGGGGAGCTCTGGACGACGTTGTGATGGGCGGCACTAGCGAAAGTTCGATCGTACTTACAGACAGTACAGCTATATTCACGGGCAATGTTTCCACTGCCAACTCCGGCGGCTTTGCTTCCGTGCGGACTCGCAACTTCGATCCTCCGGTCAATCTCGCAGGATTTAGCGGCCTCCTGCTGCGCGTCAAAGGGGATGGTAAGCGCTACAAATTAATTGTGCGTAGCGAGGCTAAATGGGATGGCATTGGCTATTGCTATTCGTTTGATACTGTTTACAATACTTGGATTACTGTCACCGTTCCCTTCGATAAGTTAATTCCAGTATTCCGGGCGAAAACTGTCAAAGATGGCTCGAAATTTGATGCTAGTAGTATTTATTCTTTTCAGTTAATGCTGAGCAAGTTTGAATATGATGGCGCGCTGAATCCGAGATTTACACCGGGCGTTTTTCAACTGCAATTAGAATCTATTAAAGCTGATGGCGGGCAGACTTTGCCGCGATTTGTGATGGTGAGTTCGGCGGGAGTTACCCGCCCGGGCCGCCCTGGAATTAACTTGGAAGAAGAACCGCCGGCAGTCAGGATGAATGATATGTTGGGGGGGATTTTGACTTGGAAGTTGAAAGGGGAGGATTGCGTGCGATCGAGCGGCATACCTTATACTGTTGTCAGACCTTGCGCTTTGACTGAAGAACCGGGAGGCAAAGCTTTAATATTTGAGCAAGGAGACAATATTAGGGGCAAAGTCAGTCGGGAAGATATTGCAGAATTGTGCGTGGAGGCTTTGGAACAACCGCAAGCTTGCAATGTTACTTTTGAGGTGAAAGAGGGGGAAAATGGTAGTTCTCCAGGAGACTGGCAGGGTTTGTTTTCTGGAGTTAAATAACAATTGTTTGTAGGGGCTGATTAGATCACTCGGCGGTTGAAACCGCGTCTACACAAACGAAGTCTGCCTCCGCAGACTAAGAGATAACTGGTTCCCAGGCTCGACCTGGGAACGAGTAATAACCAATAACTAATAACTAATAATTAATTTATGTCTGTGACTTTTTCCCGACGCTACTTGACGCCTTATTTGTTTTTGCTTCCGGCTGTGTTTATTTTAAGTTTGACTGTTTTGTGGCCGGCGGTGCAAGCTTTTTATTTGAGTTTTACCAACTACGAATATGATTTAACTCAAATGCCGCAGTGGGTGGGGTTGAAGAATTTTGAGAGGTTGTGGGGCGATCGCACATTTTGGCAAACTTTGACGAATACGCTGCTGTATCTCATCTGCGTTGTGCCTGTATTGGTGGTTCTACCGTTGGGAATGGCGATTTTGTGCAACCAAAAACTTAGGGGAATGAACTGGTTTCGAGCCGCATACTACACGCCGGCGGTGATTTCAATGGTTGTCGCCGGGATTGCTTGGAAGTGGCTGTTTGCTGAGACTGGACTGCTGAATCAGTTGGGGGAATTGTTGGGTTTACCTCCTGTTTCTTGGCTGGCTAATCCGAAGTTAGCAATCTTTAGCGTCATGGCAGTTACTATCTGGAAAGGATTGGGTTATTACATGGTGATTTATTTGGCAGGGCTGCAAGCTATTCCGGCAGAACTTTATGAGGCGGCTGCTATTGATGGTTCTGATGGTTTGGGAAAGCACTGGGATATTACTGTGCCGCTGATGAAGCCTTATTTAGTTTTAGTTGCGGTAATTTCGGCGATTTCTGCTACTAAGGTTTTTGAAGAAGTTTATATTATGACTCAGGGCGGGCCTCGCAATAGTTCTAAGACTGTTGTTTATTATCTTTACGAACGGGCTTTTAAGGATTTGGAAATTGGCTATGCTTGTACGATCGGGCTGGTTTTGTTTTTGCTAATTTTGGGTTTGTCGATTTTGCAAGTTAGCCTTCAGGGTTTGGCTCGCAATGATTGAGATTTATGACTGATTAGGACTGACTGAGATATTGCACCATTCTCATCTCAAGAACAGGCCAGATGCCTGTTCCACAATACATCACATCTCAAGAACAGGCCAGATGCCTGTTCCACAATACATCACATCTTAAAAACAGGCATCTTGCCTGTTCCACAATACATCAAATTTCTTGTGGGGTGTCCCGCCCGCCCTTCTAATTTATACTAATTTTAGACTGGAATCTCGAAGTAATGCGATCGCTCACGGCTTTGGACAGGTCTTATTGGCGAAGTCACAGCTATAAATATAGGGTTTTTGCCAGCTCAGAGGAATTTCCAACAAATCCCTGGTTCCGGTCATTCCCTGTCCCAGAAACAGCATGACAGCGATCGAGTTCAAGATGACATGGACAGTGCGCCAGCGGTTCGATCGATCTTTGTAGATGTCTTGAATAATGGCAAGGGAGAAAACCATCAGTAGCGCAGCGGTGATCCCAATGTAGTAGTGAGACCAATACCATTCATTAGTCCGCCGATAAACGCCATCTTGAGTGCCAAGAATCACCAAACCAGCGCCAGTCAAAGTCGCAAATATGCCACGCCATAACGCCGGTGTCGATCGATAGAGCATGACCAAAGAGCCGACTGTTGCAATAAACATCAGCACAATGAAAATAACCTGAAACGAGTTTTTGCTCCAAACCTGTTCGCTCAAGATATGCTCAAAAATCGCGTAACCTAAACCCAACAACGTCACTCCTACCACCGAACCAGACAGAATTCGACCTGCTTTCAGGTGTTCTGAACCGACAGCAGGAGGAATTTTGCTCTTGTCCCCGGATGCAATTTGCTTGCGGCGCTGCATGGTTTGCCAAGCCATATTCAGCACCACACCAAGCATCGGAAAAACGATCGCTACAGCTAAAATCGGATGCAGCAAAGCCAGAAAATCTTTAAGTTCCATAAATCACCTTTTTGTTGAGGAGGGTTGGCTTCATCAACCTGGTTTTTGCCATACATCATATCATATCCGGCCATCTAACCCACAGTAAGTTTGTAGTCAGGACTAATAGTAATTGTTAACCCGCATCTAGAGGAATTCAGTTCTCACTACAAACAGGCTTTATGAGGGTTCATTCAGTTGACAGTTGACAGTTGACAGATGAGTGCGACCTCTACCTAGAAGGAAGAGGATTGGAGTAATGAATAGTTTTCTTTTAATTTCTCCCGATCAGGGAGAGGCTTTAAACCAATTCTTTCTGGTAATTCACCGGAGATGTTGACCGATAAGAAGATATAGCAGTTGTCATTTGGGTGAGTTACAGCTTTCTCGATTACGCAATTGCCAAATTACAATTACCTTGTTTTCCATCCTGCAATAGAAAACTGCTGGAGGTAATGTCAGTGGTGGTTAGCGACTAATTACCTGCATCAATTTTAGCTTAGCGGAACAGTTCTTTGTTATTCAGAATAGTCGGCCAATTTTTGTTTGCTAAAGCAATGTGACCGGGAATATCACCCATCCACTGTGCCTGTACTTTCTTGTCGTAGTTGAGATAAAGCTTCCCATTAACGATTTTCCATGCATCAGGCTGGGTGGCTGCAAGATTGCCTTCACTCGCAGCTTGGGCGCAATATCCACCGTATTGAGGAGCATACTTTTCAGGATTTTTAGCAAACAAATCGCGGTTTGCTGCACTAGCAAATATCCAAGTTGTTCCACCCCAATTCTGTTTAAATTGGCCAACTCCCATCACTAATTTACTTTGGGTGAAATAGGCTACGACATCCTGACCATCAAGAGCCATACCATTTTCGGTGTAATACTTAGGATGAACGGTTGTTGTGCTGCTTTTACCCGCGCAAGGATTGGCTTTTCCAGCACAAGGATTTTTACCAGCGCAAGGATTGGCTTTACCGGCGCAAGGATTTTCTTTACTCGCACAAGGATTGGCTTTACCAGCACAAGGATTGGCTTTACCAGCACAAGGATTGTCTTTACCAGCACAAGGATTGTCTTTACCAGCACAAGGATTGGATTCTGCAATCTTGAATGAAACGGTTGTAGAGTTTGAGTTTGTGGCAGCCTTGAAGTTGGCGTAGCTAACATTAGCTGTTGCCAAACCTAGAATGGTGGCAATGGCGATCGGGGCAATGTATTTTACTTGCATGGTGTTTAATTTCCAGATAAATTGTTAGTAGTTCCACTTGGGATTTAGCTTACAGGCTTAAAATCCTTCAAACATCCTAAAGAAACCAACGAGTGCCCTCAACTATGTAATACAAACCTGTCAGAATTAGAGCGATACTTCCAAATCGGAGAATCAACTCGGAATGCTGCATCAAAGTCTTAGCTTGCTTGGCAAAACCAGTCAATAGACTGGCAAGAAAGATGATGATTGTATATCCCAGACCATAACAGATCATGGTCAAGGTTCCTAGCAATTGTGAACCAGTAGCCGCTGCCGCTGCCAGTACAGCAAATAAAACTGGACTGGCACAGGGAGAACTCACCAAACCAAATGTCACTCCTACTCCATAGGGCCCCAAATTGGAAGCATTTATATTGACTCCTGGTAAAGGCAATTTCACAATTCCTAGCAAGCTCAAACCCATGATAAAAATGATGGTTCCTACAGCAATGTTAATGTAGCCCCGGTAATCCACCATGACAGCCCCGGCAAATGAAGATGCCAGCCCGAAAAAGCTAAGAATTGTCACAACTCCCAACACAAACAAACTGGCTTTAACAAAAGCATCTCGCCGGGAAGTGATATTGCGGGTACCAATGTAGCTCAAATTAACGGGTAACATTGCCAGAATACAGGGTGAAATACTGGCGATCAAACCACCGATAAACGCCAGGGTAAACAACACCAGTGGGTTAGCTGTATCTTGCTGGCTGAACCACTGCTGATAGCGGTTTTCCGTTACCGAAATCAGATGTTCAATTGCCTGAGAAATGGGGCCTGTGATGACCAGTGCAAGCACTAAGCCCAAGACTACCAATCCACCCCAAAATAGCCATCTATTCGGAAATTTGAAAACTTTGGTGCTTTTGGTTTGGGGTTCAGGCTTTTGAAGATTTGTCATGGGGTTCTCCTGGGATATTTAATAGGACTTACGCAAAAGTAATGTATTTCTGTCAGTGCGAGGGAAGTGAAGTAATCTCAAAACATTGCTACACAGTTATAATGCGTAAGTCCTGTTTAATCAGCTCTTACCGATAACCTGAAACAGCTATTTTTTTGCAAGCGCTTGATCGAGCACGGTTGTATAGGCAGATTTGTTGGGATTGTTACGATGCTGCGCTAGAATATTTCCTGTGGCAGGATCGATGATGGTTAGCATTCCCGTTTGGGATTTATTCGCTGCTAAAAATTGGCTCAGTCCTAACTGTTTGGCTGTAGCTTCTGCTTTAGTAATGGTTGATTTATCTGTCACATCTAGCACCACAAAATTCACTTTTCCTGCATATTGCTGTTTCAGTTGGGAAAGCGTAGGGGCAATGTTTTTGCAGGCAGCACACCAGCTTGCATAAACGTCAACTATGACGGGCTTTCCTTGTAATTGTTTTGCTAGTGGGCCTCCTACGTTTCCTTGCTTGGAAGCGCAGGGGTTTTTGGACGCGCAGGGGTTTTTGGACGCGCAGGGGTTGGTTTGCGCGATCGCACTATTAGGGATAGCAGAGGTATTGAGTGTCGTGGCAGTCACCAGCGATACTGTAACTACCAAACTACTTAGACATAAGCTGAGCCATAATGCTGGTTTACGCATATTCAATCTCCAAAATCTAGGGTTTATGTACAAGAGGGCGAATAGAAAACTCTTTGAGTTTCAATCCTGAATCTAGACAAAGAGTAACTCATCGCTCTATGACTTGAGATTAACAGCATTAAATTCTCGAAATATGAGTGTAAGATGAAAACCAGATGGATTTTGGATAAAAATCATGGGCGGTTGCTAATTGGTCAGCCAAATTGATTTACGTGGTTCTTAATCTAAAATTAATCTGTGCCTTATCCAGAAATCATCTAGTTGCAAGGAATGTCTTATAGAGTGGAGATTAACCCTAACTATCTTTTAGTAGTGCAGTAATTTAACCACGAGTTGAAAAATTATGACAGGAAAAGACTGGTTAGTGACTGATGATGGACAGTACCATGTTTGCGAAGCTACTAATCATATTGAAGATTTGACTCATCCTTACCGACTTTACCGCTTTTTAACTGACTTGGAAGATGTCTTAGAGCAAATTAGTGATGATTCTTTACGACTCCAGGCAATTTGTCCCCTTGTTCGCAGGTTGTTAGATAGTTCCTCCTGGTTGGAAATTGCTCTCCTTGAGCCTGACTCTGAGACTGGCTGGGCGGTACAAACGCTTTATGATGAACCATTTTTTCCTCTGACGGTGCAGTTGGTTGCTTGGGCTCCGGGTGCAGTTTCTCCGATTCATAATCATGCCAGTTGGGGATTGGTGGCGCTACTTGGTGGACAGGAAAAAAATACTTTTTGGCAGCGATCGCCAATTCCAAAGTTTCCCGATAAAATTCAAACAGTGGGCGATATTTTGCTTGCACCTGGTGACGTTTTGTGCTTAATGCCCGATGCGATTCATCATGTGGAAGCCCTCGGAGATGAACCAACAATTAGTTTTAATCTTTATGGTGAAACAGATTATGCTCGACGCTTTGAGTTTAACCAAATTCAAGGCACTGCGGAAAACTTTTAAACGAGCATTCTGGTGGATTTTTCTATCTACAGGACTTACCCATTGATACCAAAGAAACCGGGTTTTTTAGCGAATCTCCCGATTGAAACGAATGATTTTCGTGAAAAAACCCGGTTTCTGACTTCCCGTGAAATCTTAATCTAGTTGGATTTATTCTAATTTTTATGCTTAATTTCCCTCACTACTACTGACCAACAAATGAAGCATATTCGCCAAGTTAGAGCCTCTATTAACCATCTCACTGGTAAGCGAATTTCCACTTCTTCGCTTCAGTTTCGCCTGACTATGGAATTGCTAGTGCTGTCGATTTTAGGACTTAGCAGTGTGGCATTTTGGGCTGGCTGGCAAAGGTCGCAAAATCTAGTCGTTGCCCACAAACAAACGCTGAAATATATTGGAATGCGTTTTCCCGAACAGGTTGAACTTTATAGTGAAATGGATTCAATAGAAACTGGCTTGACTCGAAGCGTTCATAAAGCTTCTACAGGAGGAATCATGGTCTGGGTGAAGCGGAATGATGGGGTGCTTTTGGTTAATTCACCTGATATGGATATGCAATCTTCTAAGATTACGAAGATGATCTCGTTGACGGAAGTGCCTGCTGATCCGACTTTTGTTCGGGTGGACGATCGCTATTTTGTGATCTGTAGCACAACTCTGAGGATTAAAAATGAGTTACTGGGTACGGTATATTTCTCTCAAGATATCACTGATGAGCAACGTCAATTAAATGATGGGATTCGGAGTTTAATTGTTGTCAGTATTGTGGTAATCTTAGTGTTAATGTTGGCGATCGCCAGTCGCATTCGTCACGCTCTACGCCCTCTGGAACAGATGAGTCAGGTTGCTAGCACTTTGTCTGCTGATAATTTGCAGGCGGCAAAACTCCAACTGCATCAAGCTCCTGATGAAATTTTAGGACTTGCACAAACCTTTAATGAAATGTTGTTTCGATTGTCGGGTTCCTGGGAGCAACAGCGCCAATTTGTCGGTAATGTTTCCCACGAATTACGCACTCCGCTGACGGTTGTTGTTGGTTATTTACAAAGTTTGCTGCGGCGCAGCACTAATTTAAGTGATTATCAGCAGCAAGCACTGGAAACAGCGGTTGGGGAAACTGAACGCACGATTCGGATGTTAGAAGATTTGCTGGATTTGGCACGGGCTGATAGCGGCAACCTGCACTTTCGTTTGCATCCGGTGATGCTGAATACTCTGGTAGCTGAGGTGGCCGAAATGAGTGAAAAAGTTAGCAATCGGAAAATTATTTTGGTTTCAACTGATGAGGATGTTGTCGCCTGTGCGGATCAGGATCGTTTACAACAAGTGTTAATTAACTTAGTTGATAATGCAATTAAGTATTCTGCTCCAGAACAACCCGTTGAGTTAGTCTTAGAAAAGAAGGAACAGCAGGTGATGATTCATGTGGCCGATCGCGGAATTGGGATTTCTCTGCCCCATCAAAACCGGATTTTTGAGCGGTTTTACCGGGTGGATGAGTCTATGACTCGCTCTAGGGACGGTACAGGGCTGGGATTGGCGATCGCCAAAAGCCTGATCGAAGGCATGGAAGGACGTATCACGATCCGATCTAAACCCGGAGAAGGTAGTATTTTTACTATCACCTTACCTATCTGGAATCCGCAGCTATGAGCGATCGCATTCTCCTTGTTGAAGATGACCCTAAACTGGCAAAGTTCATCGAATCTGAACTTAGTCTGGAAGGATATCACGTCACTGTCGCCCCCAATGGATTGGATGGATTAACCCTCGCCCGCACGGCTGAACCTGATTTATTGATTTTAGATTGGATGCTTCCGGGTATCTCTGGATTGGATATCTGTCTGAGGTTGCGATCGACTGGCGTGCAAGTACCAATAATTATGTTAACAGCAAAGGATGAAGTACCCGATCGCGTAACTGGATTAAATGCTGGCGCTGATGATTATGTGACTAAGCCTTTCAGTATGGAAGAACTTCTAGCGAGGGTGAAAGCACGTCTGCGCCGAACTCAACCAAATGACCCGGATCAGCTACAATTTGAAGACCTAATCTTGAACGGTTTAACCCGTGAAGTTTATCGAGGCAGTCAACTAATTGAACTCACTGCCAAAGAGTTTGATTTGTTAGAATTTATGCTGCGAAATCCCCGCCAAGTCATTACCCGCGATCGAATTCTAGAAAAAGTCTGGGGTTACGATTTTATGGGCGAGTCAAATATTATTGAAGTGTATATTCGTGCGTTACGGATTAAATTAGAAGCAACTAACTCCAAACGCCTGCTGCATACTGTTCGGGGAGTTGGATATGTGCTTCGAGAGCAAAAGTGAGGAGGGGCGGATTTACAAATACTTGGGATATGAACTATGGATAATGGTCAACCCGCTCCTATTATACTACCTATTTTTTTGTACCAAATAGACCTATAAATCCGGTCGTTCCTGATAATCTTCCGCAGAACTCGGGTCTAATTCCCACCGACTTTCATCTCGATGTTCAAGCATATCTGTTGTGTGCAAAATAGCTCCGTCCGCCATTTCTATGCCCGCAGCAGCTCCAAGTTCGTCAACCATATCCAGGTCGGGAGTAGGCGCAGTTCCGCCCACCGATTGCTCGCCAGTGGCACTTTCTTGTTCCGCCGCAGCATCGCCATCCCCACCGCTGACTTGGGAACTGCTGGAACCGTATTCCGAACTGCTATCGTTCAAGGTTGTGATTTCATATTGGTTCAATCCCGGTTCAGCGATGACGCCGGTGCCGTAAGATTCGGTAATTTCTTGAGGCAAATCGCCCAAATTATCTCGTTCTGTTGTTGTTTTTGCGTTGGGTTTCTTTTGCTGTGCCACGATACTTGCTCCTGTTTGTTTTTGAACTAAATTAAATTAAAAATGTCCGAATTTGGCTTTAAATGAATTGTTTTTAGTAATTGGAAATGGCTATAAGTAAGTGTTATTATAATTGCTATTTAAGCTTTTAGCTTCTATCCCAGGAAATATATTGATTCGGCTCAGATATTTCATTGGGAATACAAAAAGCGATCGCCATTTTCAAAAGGGCGATCGCTTTTTAATAGGGAGGCTAATTCTATTCGGGAAAATCAGGAATTATCCATTTGGGAGGTTCCGTCCGTTTCCTTCTCACCGCTTCCTCTGCTATTTCTAGCATTTTATCCAGAGAAGTATTTTCAATAAAGTTGGACGTTGCTTCTGCGTATTCCCGCTTCGGGCACTTGTCGCCCAGAACGCAGCCATTGACGCAAGCTACAGCACAATCGACAGTGTTCTCCACCATAACTTTTTTCCTTTCACGTTTCCAACAACTAATAGGCAGGTACTCTGGGTTAATTTGTCAAGAGACTGCTCTATATCTTTATT
This sequence comes from Microcoleus sp. MP8IB2.171, assembly GCA_030248405.1. Classification (GTDB taxonomy): domain Bacteria; phylum Cyanobacteriota; class Cyanobacteriia; order Cyanobacteriales; family Microcoleaceae; genus Microcoleus. The sequence continues at coordinate 15,619 of JARCMA010000310.1, read as the reverse complement.
TTACTTCACAAATTGTCATCAAAGGTCGATCGCCAGGGCAAAACTGTTATAAAATCAAAGCAACCTACCTAATCTGCCGATCGTGAACAATTTTCTGCGGCGCTTAAAACTTTTACCTTGGCGAGAAATGCTGCAAATTTCCGCCCTCGTCAACTGCATCGTGGTTGGATTGGAGTTATTTTTAGCGTGGGGCTTGATTCAGTCTGAAGTATTCGTCAAGGTCTTTAAGCTTCTGTTCGCTTCCTCACTGGGGATATTGATACCTTTCGCTATCGCAGTGGGAATGGGGGCTTTAGCAGTTTACTTTTTAGAGTATTGGCAGCAGCAATTTTTGCTGAACCGAGTTAGTTTGTGGGTTTTAATTTTGTGCGTGCTCTTGGGTTTGGTTTTAAAATTATTCCTACCAATACCTGCTTATTTAGCAAGTTTATCAGAAACTTCACTAATAGGAATTACGGTGGGAGTTTTTTGGAAGGGTCGGCCTTATTGGCGATAGTCATCCCATTTTAGATTAGAGATTTTAGATTGGCTATGACTGATGAAGATTCTGGTTTGGGGGTTGTATACAGTTACATTTTTTTTTAAAGATAGTATCATTAGTAGACCTCTTGCAAAAATAGCTGGAACGGGCTCTCCGGCCCATCCCACAAAAAGTTTTTTCTGTTGTGGGATGGGCCGGAGAGCCCGTCCGAAAAATTGCTTAAAAGGACTTTTGCAAGAAGTCTAGTCATTGGTCATATTAAATCCGGTAGTATCAGAATTATAACAATAGGTCGTAAGATTAAATGAACCGCGAGGCACGCGGACGCGAAGGAAGAGAAGGAAGAGAAAGAAGAAAATGTAGTCCTTCCTTCGCGCTTTATCCTACCCTTCACCGAACCCCTGCGGGGAACGAGAACAGCTTCGCCGAAAGCGTCTGAGCGGTTTAATCATTCCGATGCTACCGGATTTTAGATCATTGGTTATTAGTCTAGAGGTAAGGTGCACGGCCCGGCGCACCTTACCGCTTAAATCAAGAAATTTCCTCTTCCTTCTCCCCTCTTTCTTCTTCCTTCTTCCTTCTTCCCTCTTCCTTCTTCCTTCTTCCTTCTTCTTCTTATGGCAGCCAAAAATCGGGAATGAATGTTTTAGTCAAACTGCGAGTAAACTGATTAATCTTTCTCCCGATTTGAATGTGCGGTTCGTCAGCTTCCACCGGAATAATTGCCGCTTTGTTTCCGATTCTGAAACGCGAAATTACCAAATTTGCCGCTTCCAAACCCGTAACATAAGCTTTTTCCTGCGACCAAGAACCGTGGCGAGTCACAACCCAATCGCCGCTCATCAATACATTATCATAACTTGTTACCGCAGGCAACAAATATTGATAGCTGCCAGGGGCAAAATGCGTCACAGCCCGCGACAGCCGAATCGCGCTGCTGTCAATTACTTTTGCCTCCCGAAAAGCGGGGATGCAAGTGGCTAAATCCCGCTGAACTAGAGAAACAATTTCCTCATCTTTGAGGGGAATTAATTGATTTGCGTGATAAAAATCAGCTTCGACAACTGTTCCCGGTTCGTCGCGGAATTCGTCGTGCAAAGCATTCAAATCAAAAAACGTCCAGCCCGTAGTCGAACTAAACCCAAAACAGGCATTAGAAGGCAGCGGAATGTCAATTTTTTTGTCAAACCACAGGCGAACAGCTAACACGTCAACTGCACCCAAATTCATCGCGTCCCGAAACTCTTGGCGGCTTTGCAAAGCTGGGCTGCTGCTGATAATTTTTTGCATTCCCGTGACGCCAACTGCAAAAATAACTGCATCTGCCTCGAAGGTTTCTTCGCCGCAAACAACGCCTGTTGCTCGGTTGTTGCTGTCAACTATCAAATCAGTAACTCGCTGCTTTGTCAATACTTTGGCGCCGAGTTTTTCCAGGCGATCGACCCAGGGACGAAATATCATTTCTCCGACTGTGCCGCGACACCAAACTACATCAAAATCCGGTTGATGTGCTAATATGAAATAATAGAGCATTCCCAAAGCTGCGGCGGCAGAACATTGTTCTCCTGGTGCAAATAAACCTACTAATAACATCGGTTCAAAAGCATCGCGGTACAGTCTTGCAGAAACGCCAAACTGTTTGAATAGTTCGCGGGCTGTGACGCGATCGTACCTGCGCCACGCTTCGTCGGAATTGTCGAAATCTAGGACGGCGTAGAGTAAGGGCAAGGCTGAAAGCCGATCGACTAATGGCAGCCTTTTAAATCTGGTATAAAGGAAGGTTCCTAACGGTGTGGGAAGTCGCGGTTCGTCCTGAAAAATCGGCGATTCTACTTCCAATCCGGCCGGTGAATACTGACAAGAACGAGTCCAAGGCGTGAAGGGATCGAGTTCTAATTCCTTGACTAAGGAAAAGATGTTTTTGTAGGGATACCAGAAGCCATGAATCCCAGCTTCTACGGAACGCCCACCGGCGGTTTTCCACCCTGCAACTAAGCCACCCGGATAGGGGCCAGCTTCTAACAGGGTGACATCATAGCCTTGCTGGGCTAGGTGATAGGTAGCGCCTAAACCTGCCCATCCCGCACCGACGACGACTATTTTGGGGGTTGACGATTCTCCTGACATTGCGTACCTCTTGATAATTTATTAATGATGACATAATTCATAAAATGCGGATTTGATATAAAATGTGTTGCATTATGTGCTAACTTTCGCTTGAGTGAATAATGAGTGTCAAAAACCGCCAGCAGACTAACCTGTTGCTACTATTATTTCCCGCTACGGCATGGCTGATGGTTTTCTTCATTTTGCCCGTGCTAATTGTACTGTTGTACAGTTTCTTAGAACGCGGTACTTACGGGGGCGTTACTTGGATATTTACTCTCAGCAACTACCAGCGTTTGTTCAGCGGACTTTTCTTGGGGGTAATTGGGCGATCGCTCTGGCTGGCTTTTCTAACAACAGTCACTTGCTTGTTAGTTGGCTATCCCCTAGCATTCTTCATCGCCACCCGTTCTCCTCGCTGGCGAAATGCTTTGCTTTTGCTGGTAATTATTCCATTTTGGACTAATTTTTTAGTGAGAACCTACGCCTGGATCATACTGCTGCGTAGCGAAGGAGTAGTTAACACAGCCTTGCAAAGCCTGCAAATTATTAGCGAACCGTTAAACTTGCTTTTTACGCCTTTCGCTGTGGCGATCGGTCTTATTTACGGCTATTTACCTTTCATGGTTCTGCCTTTATATTCTAGCATAGAACGCTTAAATTTTTCACTGGTAGAAGCAGCTCACGATTTAGGAGCAAATGATATTCGCACTTTCTGGCGCGTATTTTTACCATTAACAACGCGCGGTATTGTTGCAGGCTCTATTTTTGTTTTTGTTCCCGCAGTTGGCGCTTTCATCACACCGGATATATTAGGTGGTTCTAAAACAGTTATGGTGGGAAATTTGATTCAAAATCAGTTTATGAAAGCCCGCGATTGGCCTTTTGGCTCGGCGCTTTCTATGCTGTTGACGGTAATCATATTGATTCCTGTGTTAATTTACTTCCGCGTGTCTGATGAAACTTAAACAGGTAGATTGAGATTTACAGTTGGGCGGGGGCGGGTTTATGAGATTATTGGTCTTAGGCACAGATTGTTGGTAAAACCCACCCCTACAGGCTAACCTATTTTTGACTAATGACTAAACTAGATTTACTCGTGCGGGCGATCGGCAAAAAGTGGCTTTGGGTACAAGCTGTACTAGCATTTGCCTTTCTCTACTTGCCAATTCTCATCTTAATTATTTACTCCTTTAACGCCTCCAGATTCAATGCCGTTTGGCGTGGCTTTACCCTCGATTGGTACCGCAGTTTGTTTAGCAATGCAGGCGCAACGATTGCTACGAGTAGCAGTGCCGGAATCTGGACAGCACTCAACAACAGCTTGCTAATTGCAGCTATTTCGACTGTGCTAGCAAGCATTTTTGGTACAATGATCGCGCTAGCACTGGAACGCTTTCATTTTCCGGGGCGCAAAGCTGTAGAAGCTTTACTGTTTTTGCCCATTATTATGCCCGAAATTACGATCGGCATTTCGCTGCTAGTTTTCTTTACCCTAGTATTTCGGATCGTAGAAAATCTCACGGGAATTCGCCTCAATCTCGGCTTACCTACCGTAATTATCGGTCATGTTGTCTTTAATATTTCCTTTGTGACTATTACTGTCAGGGCGCGTTTGGCGGAACTCGATCCTCAATTAGAACAAGCAGCTTTTGACTTAGGTGCTAACGAATGGCGGACTTTTTGGCGCATCACTCTCCCTCTAATTTGGCCCGCTATTTTCAGCGCGGCACTGCTGGCTTTTACTCTGTCGCTGGACGATTTTGTCGTGACATTTTTTACCACTGGCGTCGGTTCGATGACGCTGCCGCTATTTGTTTACGGCATGATAAAATTTGCAGTGACGCCAGCGATTAATGCCATTTCAACTTTGATGTTGTTGGCTTCCTTGTTGCTGGTTGTATCATCGCTAAGAGTTCATAAAAGTTAAAAAAATAGCTTTTTGTGTCATAATTAATGTCGTCTGCAACTAACAAAACCTATGAAACGCCTGCTGACTTTCCTACTTTTGTTTGTGATGAGTGCAACGTTGGCTTTCGGCTGTAGCCCCACAGGTGGCAACCAGCAGCAAGTCCTCAGCATTTACAATTATGCAAGTTATATCGCCCCAGAAGCGATCGCCCAATTCGAGAAAGAGAACAATGTTAAAATTCAATACGACACTTTCGAGAACAGCGACGCACTCTATGCCAAACTCAAACAGGGTAACCCCGGTTACGACTTAATATTTCCCGCCGATTACATGGTGAAAATCATGATCGCAGAAAATATAATTGAGCCGCTGAATTTAAACAATATTCCCAACCAAAAGAACCTAGAACCTAAGTTTATCAATCAAGCTTTTGACCCGGGCAATAAATATTCCCTGCCCTACCAGTGGGGAACCATGGGAATTGGCTACAACGTGAAAACAACCCAGGGAGAAATTAACAGTTGGGCGGCGATGTTCGACCCGAAATATACCGGAAAAGTCGCGTGGCAAGACGATGCCAGATACACATTTGCAGGAGTTTTAATGTATTTAGGATTTGACCCAAATACAACCAATCCCGAAGAGATTAACAAAGCCCGCGATTTGCTGATTAAAAGTAAAAATATCATTGCAGCTTTTGTCCCCGACACCGGGCAAAATATGCTAGATCAAGGAGAAGTAAATTTGACAATGGAATGGAGCGGTGATATTTTCCAAGTGATGACAGAAAATCCTAATCTCCGTTACGCTATTCCCAAAGAAGGAACAATCATTTTTTCTGACAACATGACCATTCCCAAAGGTGCGCCCCAGAAAGAGTTAGCGGAGAAATTTATTAACTTTATTTTGCAGCCCGAAGTAGGCGCCCAAATTTCCAATTTTACCCACTTCGGATCTCCCAACAAAGCAGCAATTGATCAAGGTTTAATCGACCCGAAAGATTTGAATAATCCTCAAATTTACCCGCCGGCTGAGGTGTTTGGCAAAATGAAATTATTGGAGGATGTCGGGAAAGCGACTGCATTGTACGATCGAGCTTGGACGGAAGTTAAAGCAGGAGCTGGAAAATAGATATAAAACAGGTTTCTGCCGGGGCTGGTTTACTTAAATTTTTAGCTTGTCTTGGAGTTGCACCATCGTCAAGAACGGGCAAGATGCCCGTTCCACAAAACTTAATTTTCTTGTGGAACGGGCAAGATGCCCGTTCCTAAACAAGTAATTGAGAATGGTGCAAGATATCAGTTTAACCGGACTCGAACTCAGATTTTTATCACTCATACATACTAACACAATGCACGCTGTCGAAGTTTTAGAAGTTTCCAAAATATTTAAAAGTGTCCGTAGTCAAGATTTCTTAGCTGTAGACAACATCAACCTGCAAATTTACGATCGAGAATTCTTTTCTTTACTCGGCCCTTCCGGCTGCGGCAAAACTACAACTTTGCGAATGATCGCTGGTTTTGAAATTCCCACAGCGGGCGAAATTTACATTCACGGCCAACCGATGCAAAATCGCCCACCGTTTCACCGCCCAGTAAATACGGTATTTCAAAATTATGCTTTATTTCCGCACATGACAGTAGCACAAAATGCCGCTTTTGGGTTGGAAATGGAGAATTTACCTCAGAAAACAATTCGCGATCGCGTTGCTGAAGCCTTAGCATTAGTACAGTTAACCGAGGTAGGAAAACGCTATCCCCGCCAACTGTCAGGGGGACAGCAGCAGCGAGTAGCACTAGCAAGAGCATTAGTCAAACAGCCGTCTGTTTTGCTGTTGGATGAACCCCTAGGAGCGCTGGATTTAAAATTGCGTAAAGAAATGCAATTAGAATTAAAAAAAATGCAGCGAAAATTGGGAATTACATTTATTTATGTGACTCACGATCAGGAAGAAGCACTAACGATGTCGGACAGAATTGCAGTGATGGATGGAGGAAAACTGCAACAAGTCGGCACGCCTGTTGATATTTATGAATATCCTAAAACGCGGTTTGTTGCTGATTTTATTGGCGACAGCAATTTTTTAAGTGGTCGAGTAGTAGAAAAGCAAAACGGTAAAATAATCGTGTTGGTTGACCAGCAGTTAGCCGTGTTAGTTGCAACAGCCGAAGATATCCCCGCTGGGAAAGTTGTTACCCTGGTGTTGCGGCCAGAAAAAGCTGCTATTTATCCGGCTAATTATGACGCTGAAAATAGCTGGGCCGCAATCATAGAAGAGGCTATTTATATTGGCACTGACACGCGCTATACGGTGCGGTTGACTGATAAAAGTTCGATCGCCCTTCGCCGACAAAATTTGCACAGAGATGACTTGCAGCGATACCAAGTCGGCGACAGCGTTCGAGTTTCCGTGCCGCCGGAAAGTATTTGCATTTTTTGACACTCAAGCGGGCTGAAGCCACTGAGATTCTGCGGACAGAGTAAGATTAGGTAGTGTCCAAAGTCTAACTATCGCCGTCGTCAAGCACCGTCTAACCAGTAAAGCTAAGTCCAAGCGACGTGACAATGGAAGACTTAGTTGAGATTTTGGAAGATGGAGGAGCGGATTGAAGATGTAATTCCTTCCCGCTAGAAGATAATCTACTTCTTCCTTCTGCTTCCTCCTTCTTCCTTCGCGTCCTTGGTGTCTTCGTGGTTCAATAATATAGACAGTATTGGTGCTAAACTCGCGTTTGACTTTGCAAAATTTCCTCCAACAGCCGCTCTTGACTTTTCGCAGGTTCCTTGCAAGTTAAACACTCGCAAACTAACCCGATAACACCTTCAGGCAAATCAGCCTCAATCTGACAGACAGCAGTCGGATAATACTGCGAAATCAAGCCAGAAATTCGATCGGGAGTCGTGCGAATCAGGGTAGAGTGCTGATACCAGTCGATCGCCGAAAGTAGACTAGGACAAGCTTGCGGAGAATCTTGTACAATACTGCTGAAAGCTTGCAAACCTTGCTCCGCGCGATCGAGATATTCCAAATTCTGCCCCAGCAGTGCGAGACGAACCAAAGAGGCGATCGCAATTCCATTAGCCGCCGGAGTTGCATTATCTATATAGCTGCGTTCCCGCACCAACAAATCTCCGCTAGCATCCTTAGCAGTATTGTAATATCCTCCCAATTCTACGCTCCACAAAAACTCATCAAACTCTTCTTGCACCTGCACAGCTTTCTCCAACCAAAACTGAGAATTCGGCAACTGTTTTGCCTCTTCCCCGTTGCCTAAAGTCAAACTCGCTTGGTGCAAATCCAACAAAGCTTTCACAAACAAAGCATAATCTTCCGACTGCGCGGTTACAGCAGATTGTCCGTCATAATTCAACCGCTGAAACCGCCCATCCGTCCACTGATTATCTAAAATAAAATTAGCAGTTGTCACAGCTAATTCCAGATATTCCCAATTTCCAAAAACCGCTGCAGCGCGGGCTAAACCAGAAATCATTAAGCTATTCCAAGCAGCAATCATTTTCGTGTCAGTAACTGCGGGAATTCTACCAGGCCAACTTTCGTTTTTAGCTTCTTGATTGTTGCGGGCTGGCGGAAAGGTTTTTACAGTATCAGGATTGCCACCGTAGCGAACTTGAAAGAGTTTAGCCAAAGCCGATTCTACCGTGTCGCTCAGTTGTCCTGGATGGCGGCGCTGCAATACATTCTTGCCTTCAAAATTGCCGCTGCGACTAACAGTAAACTCTGCTTTAATTTCCGCCAATTCCTCAGCAGTTAATAGTTGTTCCAGTTCGGCATAAGTCCAGACATAAAATGCTCCTTCTTCCGGTTCAAGTTCTTCAGAAGTGTTAAAGCTGTCAGCATCCTGTGCAGCATAAAAATAGCCTGTTGGCGCAATCATTTCTCGCTTCAACCATTCTACTGTCCCCGCGATCGCAGTTTCAAAAGCCGGTTCCTGTATTCCCGCGCTCCACAAATTTGCTAAATACTCAACAATTTGACCGTTGTCGTAGAGCATTTTTTCAAAGTGTGGTACAGTCCAAGTCGCATCAACCGTATAGCGGTGAAATCCGCCTCCTACGTGGTCGTAAATGCCGCCCAATGCTAAGTCTAATCCGCGCTGAGTGCAGACTTGTTTGCTGTCGTATTTTGATTCAAAATTAAATCGCGTTCCCCGCAGTGCTAGCTCAGCATAAGGTATCATCGGAAAACTGGGGCCGGGGTTGCTGCCCGCAATAATTCCGGTGTTGAGTTCTAAGCCTTTTTGGAAGACTTCGCGATTTAATTCGGCGGTCACTCCTGACAGTGCTGCTGACTGTTGGAGGTTGCCTAAAATCTCTGCTTTGAAGGCTTCTACTTTGCCTTTTTCTGTGTCGTAAAAGCGGCGAATTGCTTGCAAAACTTCTAAAAATCCCGGCCGTCCGTAGCGCGGTTCTACAGGGAAATAAGTGCCTCCGTAGAAGGGAACTCGCTCGTCGGGAGTCAGAAAAACGTTGAGGGGCCAACCGCCTTGACCGGTCATCATTTGCAAGGTTTGCATATAAATGCTGTCGATATCTGGGCGTTCTTCACGATCGACTTTTATCGGTAGGAAGTGCGAATTCATGTATTGGGCGATCGCGCGATCGGAAAATGCTTCTCCTTCCATCACCGTACACCAGTGGCAGCTAGAGTAGCCAATTGACAGGAAAATCGGTTTATTTTCGCTTCGGGCCGTTTCTAGGGCTTCGTCGCACCAGGGCCACCAGTCGATCGGATTTTCGGCGTGTTTCCGCAGGTAAAGGCTTTGGGATTGAGCAAGACGGTTGACCATAATCAAATATACTTTTACTCGTGCTGGGTAAGCTTGTCAGTCCTCTAGCAGTTTAGCGCGAGATGTTTTAGTTGAGTTGTTGCTGATAATTATGTTTTAATATTAAGGCTGATTATCTCGATCAAATATGAGCTTATCATCTCGGAGAACCTTCAATCAACAGCTAGGACAATTTTTGCTGAGTGCTGCTGTTCCTCCTGCTGTTATCAAACTGAGCCAAACTGCATCCTCGGAGCAAGCTTTATTAGAAACTAATCTTAACAATTTCCTGGCTAAAGCAGACCCAGAAATAGAATTATTAGTCCCGACATTTTTAGGTAACGACAAGCGTCGTTTCTACGGCAGAGGTGTTCCGAAAAGCTTGAATTTAATCGACAAATTTCCACTCGGCAGCGGCCGGACTTTTCTGGGAAGGCGGTCTGTAGTTTGGAGCGGTGCCGGTTGGACAGGACAGCCGACAATTACCAGAGACGGGGGAAAAACTTATTTAATTATAGGTGCTTATGACCACAATTTGCGAAAAATAGATATTGCTACCAATAAAGAAGTTTGGCGCTATAAATTTGATGATATAATCAAAGGATCATCAACGATTTATATCGATGAAAAAGCTAGCGCCGAAAACAGAATTGTAATTTTGCAGGGAAGCCGCAGCGGCGGTGGTGGCAAAAGTGTCGTGCCGAGTTTTAGGGCAATATCTTTTAGAACTGGCAAGGAACTTTGGAAATTGGACATCAGGAAAACGCCCAGCTACAGCCGGGATAATGACAGCAGCGCTTTGGACATCGGCGGTGGAGTTTTGTTCAATGCGGGGGAAAATGCGATCGGCTATTTTCTCGATAGTTCCACAAGCAATGCAAAAATCAAACAAGGCATCAAGCAGCCAAATATATTGTCGGAAGTACAGCTTTATGCAGCAGCAGATATCAGCAAACACGGCGGCAACTTGGTAGCAGAATCATCGCCGTCCCGGCTCAAAGATAGAATATTTATAGCTGCTGGTTCAGGTCATATTTACGGTATTAGCATTGAAACTAAAAAGATAGTTTGGGATTTCTATACTGGTTCAGATTTGGATGGAAGTGCTGTAATTTCTAAATCAGGTAAACTGTTTTGTGCCATTGAAAAACAATACATTCAGGGCAACGGTGGAGTGCTGAAGCTGAATCCCAACAAGGAACCGAATGCCAGTGTAGAATGGTTTTTGCCTACCGGAAATCGCCGACTTTCTAGCTGGGAAGGCGGGATAATTGGCTCGGTGGCGTTGAATGACGAGTACAATTCAGGGGAGTTTCCGGCGCTGTTTGCCACAAATGCGATCGACGGCAATTTGTACATCGGTTCCCAAGATATGATAACAGGCAAAAAAATAGCTGTACCTTGGCGAAATCAGTCTTACGATACTCCGGTAATAGTATTTAAAAAAGCGATTGGTTCTTCAATTTCGACTCCGATATTTACGGATGGCAATAAACTGATCAGTGCGGGATACAACGGTGTTTATTTGTTCAATTTGAACTGGGAACGAGCGAAGTCGGGGGATAAGAATGCTTTGAAAAATGCTAAAGGGGAGTTTTACCGTTTGAAAGTAATAGAATCGGGGAGATTTAAGCCGGGTTTGTCATTTGAGGCGACGCCTGTAGTTTGGGACGGAATTGTGAGGATTTGCGCCAGGGATGGCTGGATGTATACTTTGGGGTGAACTACCTACACGCTTGACGACTGTGGGAAGTGCGATCGCCTCCTCATTTTCCGGGTGTTGAAATCCGCCAATGTCACTACCTGCCGTTTAACTGCGCTTATATCTATCATAGAAAGGATGTCAGGAATTATAGGAAACTTGTTATGGCGACAAATGAAAGTCAAATAAATCAAATTTACGGTTCAGAGGATGCTCAAGGTATTTTACAGCTTGCGATCGCCCGCCGACAAGATGAAGGCGAACTTTCCCGAGTCCAGCTTTTCGAGATTGCAGCGGAATTGGGCATTTCCGAACAGGATATCGTGGTGGCGGAACAGCAATGGTTAGCAACTAGAGGGGAAGTTCAAGAAAAACTGGTTTTTAACACTTTCCGTCGCGGCAAATTGCAGAAAAATGTGACAAAGTACGGTATAATCAATAGTTTTTTTGTTTTGTTTAACCTAGCAGGATCTCATGAGCTTTCTTGGTCGCTGTTTATTTTACTAACGTGGGGATTGGGATTGTCGCTGAATGCTTGGAATGTGTATCAAACTGAAGGGGAAGATTACGAACAAGCGTTTCAGCGGTGGCGTTTGAAGAAACAGGTGGGACAGTCAATTGGCACTGCGACGGATAAGTTTATGAAGTGGTTGCAGTCGTGATATGTACTCACTTGTAGGGTGCGCGCTGCACGCCTTAATACTTGCATTTCATCTTCCATCGCGACAATATTCAGTTTTGATATCATGTCCGATCGATTACCATAACAAAAACGGTTCGTTTGTAGTGCGGACTTTAGTCCGCTATACGGTTGCGGACTGAAGTCCGCACTACGAACCTTAGCTATTGCGGTTAATCGACTGGATATGATATCACATATTGTCTCAGCACTGGCGATAAACTCAACAGCGCCTGATTATCCTGTTCTTGTTTTTCAATCAAGGCTCGATGTCCCAAAGATAGCAGCGCATTGCATAAATCGTCGGGCGATAATTGCACCTTCTCTATAATTTGAGAAATTGAAACAGGCTCGATTTCATTCGCGATGCAGCACATTACCTGTTTTTCTAAGTCTGATAGGCGATCGCACTGCTGCTGCAATCTTGCTTTCAATTCATCTCCCAAGAATAGCGTATCATATTTCAAGAATTCGGCAACTCGCCCGCTAAATAATTCTTGAATCATGGCGGCAACTATTTTTAACCACAAGGGATTGCCTCGGTAAGTGTTAATCAGGGCTTCCCATTTGTCCGGTTCGAGTAAACCTTTTTCTCTGAGGATTTCGCCTGCTGCTGCACCTAAACCGTCGAGTGATAAAGTGCGAACGCGGGCGTTTTCTCTGTTTAATGCGACAATTTCTCTAGGCGGTTCCCAACTATTGACGATTAAGCAACTGTTGTGGCAAGTTTCGCCAATACGTTTGAATAGGGTGCTGTAATTTTCATATTCTGGTCGATAATTGCCTGCTATTTGCCCGCTGCTGAGAATTGTTTGTACGTCGTCTAGGATGATGAGGCAGCGGTGCGATCGCAATTTGTCGATTAGCAGCGATAGTAGTTCATCGGTGCTGGCTGGCAATTCGGTTTCTGGTAGATTAGATAAAAATTTAATTAGGCTTTTTAGGGTATTATGGAGGGTTGGGGATGTGCCGAGACTTCGCCAAATTACATATTCAAATTGATGCTGGATTTGTGGGAGGAGGTGGAGTGCGATCGCGGTTTTGCCAATTCCGCTGAGTCCTAATATTGCGACTAGGCGGGTGCGATCGTGTACTATCCACTGTTGTAGCGTGGCGAGTTCGGATGTGCGATCGTAGAATAATGAGGTGATATCTGGTGCATCTCTTAAGTCTTGGCGTATTTCGGGTTGGGTGTTTTCTGGGGCGGAGGGCGATCGGGTTTTCGGAACTTCTGGAGATTGGAAAGTATCTGCACAGACATTGATGTTATTAATTCCTACAAAAGCTTTCCCAATAGGTGATGAAACATTGGAGATGTGCAACCTTTTAAATGTGGATTTAAAATTAGATTTATTAACTGCTTCACCTAATACATCTGAAAGTATTTTCCATAATTCCGAAGCAACATCCCTAGCATGACCTTCACTACAATGAGCTTCCTGTGCGATTTTCGGGTATTTTTGACCTTGCCAAGCACCAAGCAATATAGCCTCTTGCACGTTGTCGAGGTGTTTTCCAGTTTTGGTGAAAACAAGGTTGTCGGCAAATTTTAAGATTTCTTCAGCGTCCATCGATCGTGGTGGTGTGCGGGTTTTAGCTATTGTATCCGACATTTTCCGATATTACCAGATAAACTATGACTTTTTTCTAAACTGTGATTGATAAAACTCCCGGCATTTTCCGATATTATCCGGCTTGACACAGTTTTATTTATACACGCATAATAATAATGTTAATTAGTGATGAGGTACCAACATGGGTGGTGGATGCTAAACATCGGTGCTGCTTAAATAGCTCCGATTAATTGTTGGGTTGAGCAACGCACCTGGCGTTACACTCGACCCTACACAATGGTTATAGCAAGATTTTGTGAATTTGGTATAACCATTGTGGATACGGAATCTGCAATCAATATTCTTGCAATCAAAGTAGAATTTACTTATTAGCAAAAGAGCGATCTCCCTTTCTTGACTAAAGCACGCGCGGCGAAGCTATCCCGTAGGGAATCGCCCTGACTAATTTCTGACCTCTTGATATAAGCCGTCTGAGGGTACAGGTTTAGCTATCTCAGGCATATTACCCTCCTTAATAGCCTTCATTAAATCTTCGCGTAGCGCTTCTAAAAAATAGCAATCATTGCCCATATCCGATAATTCATCATCATCCAACTCTTCATCTTTCAAACATTCTTGATATGCCTCGATCCGAAATTCCAGAGCTTCAATAATAAATTGTACATCCTTAAAAGATAGAATCATCAGAACTCCATTTTTAATATTTATAGTTACTTGCCACTATCCTAACCCAGTCAGCTTGAAAACTGCCAAAGCTTGAAACCGTTAACTCACTTTGTAGAAATACGCACCGATTAGTTTAAGAGCCTGCTTGTATTCCTCGATCGGCATTCTGTAACCCGGTTTCCACAACCAATGATCGTTGTGGTCATTAATTAAATCGAGTGCGGCAGGAATTTCACTCTCCGCATCTAACTTCCACCAGTTTTTTCCGCTTCTTTGAGTAGCAAATGTTGAAATCCCACCTCCTAAAGTAGGATCTACCCAGATTTGACCGTTCTCTTCATAGGTAGTAACATCTTTGTTCGATCGAACATTATCCATTCTAGGTGAATTAGCGTTGCCTTGTCGATATAGAGCGATCGGTGTTTTTGCCATGCCTTGAGCGAAGATTCCCAGCTATGTAGAATTTACCACAATGGCTGCACAACCTTGTTAGCAGGAAGCTTTCGATCGCACTTTTTGAGATTTTGCTTGTTCCGCTTCCCCCCACTCGCTGCGAATTTCGCCGTCTATCTCCCCCTGGTGGTCAAAATAATACGCCATTGCTGCATGAGCTTCCGCCATCATCAAATATGAGTGCTGACGGCACATTTCTTCAACTGACCACCCGTAAGCCAAATAGTCCATCACAATTTGAGCAATCCGCACTCGCGGTATCCGTTGCAGCCGTGCAGGTTCCCCTACACCTGGTTTTTCAATATGAGGATAAATGACTTGTAAAGTCATAATATTTTCTAAGCATTTTTACTGCAACTATGATCACATTTTTGGATCGCCCTTTCTTGACTAAAGTACGCGCGAGCGAAGCTATCCCGTAGGGAATCGCCCTTTCGCAACAATCTCAAGCCTGAAGGCTTAAGTGCAAGTCTGCGACAATCGGCAATTCAAATACATTACTCTCTAAAAACCGCTTTGAGAAAAACATAACTTCTATATTTTCAATTTCCTCAGTTTCAGGATTGAGACGAGCAACAATTCCATAGTCGAGTTCTTGCGATTCTTGTTCTGCATAAGGCGAACATTTATTAATGTACAGAATATCGCCGACAGCATCGTATTTGAAAGTTAGTTTTTGTGCCATTATCTCTCCTTGGGTAACAGTTTTTGTCAGGTAAGCTGTCACGATCCAATTGCGTTCTCTGGGAACTGTATCACTCACAACAGCTACTACAACATATCTACCCTTGCGACCCTTACCATACTGCCTTGAAAATAGAAAAGTATTGCCGAAACGTAAATCACATCGAACCTCATCTGGGTCAGCTAGAGTTTCAGCTATTCTTTCTTGATAAGTTGGTAGCAAATCGGGATGCGTCTCAGCAATGTGCTGCTCTCGCTCTTCTGTGAGTTCGACCTCACTGTCGAGATACGGACAGAAAAATTGTGTTGTCACACTGATCTAGTCTTACCAGTCTTAGTTATCTAACTTTTAGAGTACCATAATTACCTGACAAGTGAGCGATCGCCCTTCCTATCCCCAAGCGCGATCGCCCTTTCATTAACTACCGATACTCAACAACCGATGCGATCGCTATTGCGATGTCATCCATAGTAGTAGTCGAAACTTCCCCAATCTTACGAATAAACCTTTGTACATCCATACCACGCAATTGCAGCACATCCACAGCCGAAACTTTCGTTAAATTATTAGCACT
>JARCMA010000309.1 GCA_030248405.1 Microcoleus sp. MP8IB2.171 | reverse complement strand
GTTATTGTGGGATGGGCGTCCCGCCCGTCCTTTTGGACGGGCGGGACGCCCATCCCACAATCTTGTGGAAGTTATTTAATTCTCATTCCTAACCGTTTTAGCGGTTGCGCTATACAACCCGAACTCAAATTAACGCGTAAGATGCGCGCACCAGCACCCTCCGGATGTGAGTTTTTGGCCACGAGTCCTATCAAAATGATTTTTCCCAATGTCTAATAGCAGTTTCAAAAAATGATGCAACTGTAGGGCGGTGATCAAAACCCCTACAGAATCAGTTATTCCCAATTTTTTAATTCTTTAATCTCAAATGGTATAACTTACTGTTTCCGCATCCGGGCGATCGCCTAAGCTTTAACAACTGCAAAATGTTTGTCAATGATTGCTGGAACTTCTGCCGGTGCAATGCGGCTGTAGCGAGTTTTGTCCGGCATCACAACTATATTTGGGCCGGCTTTGCACTGTTTGAGACATCCGGTTCCCTGTACTGTCACTTGCTCTTCTAAACCGCGCGAATTCAAAGCATTTTCTAAAGCTTTACAGACTCCTCCCGCGCCCCGCTTCAGGCAGTCTGATTTTTGACATACTAATATTTTGGTTTGGGTTTTTGCCGGAGCTTTTACAGTTTGAGCTGCTGTGTCAGAGGTGAATTCGCTTTTGCCGATCGCGCGATCGTCGGATGTCAATACCCCAACAGGCAGATTGGTGGAGTCGAGCAGTTCTGGCGATCGATCATTTTGACCCTGAGCCAGCTTGAGGCTGCGAGCTTTAAGTTTTATTTTACCGTTTTTCAAATTGAGTTCTTTCTCACCTACAACTTGAACTCTCAACCCTGCTGTCAAAATAGGCGACAGAAATGCCCGCAATTCCTTGCAAAGTTTAACAAGATATTCTACTCCGCGATCGCTGCTAATTCGCAAATATTTAAGTTTGCAGCCATCTTCAACAATCAGGGCGAGGATTTCTCCCTCTAAACTGAATTCGGAAACTTGCTTGCCAGATTTATACATTGTTATGACTCCTTTAAATCCGTTACATCCATTACATCTTGTACATTGCTCGTTGCCGAACTGCCTTCTACCTTGAAGCCATTTGCCAGCAGCATTCCAGCCACTGCACCAGTTCGTATCGAGGGGCACTGACTTGCCTCAACACGCTCATTAACTGAGCCGCTTGTTTAACTGTGTTGACTTTTGCCCGCAAAGGTTGGTCAACCGCACACCAGCAGGGAATTTCTAGTTCTTGCAAGCGTTTGTAAACTTGCCACCTATCTAGCCAACTAACTTGCACAATGTCACAAACTTCTAATTCTGGATCTGCTGGATTCATTTTTTAACAACAGTAATAATTTGCATTAATTTTTACCCTGACTGGTAGCGGGTAGAAGTTAAAAGCCAGATTTCAGCAGAACATCAAAGATGATCAAAAGCCCTTCCTGAAAAATTCTGCCTTTTGCCCTCTGCCTTCTGCCTTCTGAAGGTTCGCCCCACTTTCAGGAAGCCTTCAGAACGAGCATCTTGTTAAAGCATAACCCAACTGCTAATTATTCTCAATAGGTTTACAAAAAAAAATTCCTATTCTACAAAATCTTCCACTATCGAGGCAGACCCTGCTTGACGGGTAAATCTAGGGTGCTAGACTGACTCTATTGGCAACAAAACTGCCTATTGAGAGGAGAACACACATGGCCCAGACTCAGAGTGCATTGAGACCATTTGGCCACATAGCCGAAAACCCAGTTCTACTGGAACATTCAGTCACAGCACCGATTTGTGAAGGGATGAACGCGCTGCTGGCCAGTTTTCAGGCTTTATACCTGCAATATCAAAAACATCATTTTGTGGTGGAAGGGGCAGAATTCTACTCCTTGCACCAATTCTTTCAAGAAAGCTACGGAGAAGCTCAAGATAGCGTCCACGAATTGGGCGAGCGGTTGAACGGGTTGGGTGGCATACCGGCGGCTAGCTTTAGCAAATTAGCCGAGCTGTGCTGTTTAGACCCGGAAGCCGACGGCGTGTATTCCTGCCGCCAAATGCTGGAACACGATTTGACTGCGGAACAAGCTATCATCGGTTTGCTGCGCCGTCAAGCAGGACAAGCAGAAAGTTTGGGCGATCGAGCTACCCGCTACCTCTACGAAAAAATCCTGCTAAAAACAGAAGAGCGAGCTTATCACATTTCCCACTTCCTCGCCCCCGATACCTTAGTGCAGTTGAACTTGAACTAACAATTCTTCTTCTTCTTCTTCCTCTTCCTTCGCGCCCTTAGCGCCTTCGCGGTTCGTTATCTTAGATCAAAAAAAAAGCGAGCAGTTTTGTGACTGCCCGCTTTTTTATACAAAGTGCGTTTGATCCGCAGGGAATTAAGGCGCTAAAGCATTGCCGCGCAACAAGCTACCAATTGTCTTGGCAGTAATCTTCATCTGAATGAAGGGATTAGCTGGTACTACTGTCTTATACAAGTAGCTATCGAATGTGAGTTTCTGCACATCGCGATCGGCACACATTTCCACAAAAGCTTCGCGAGTCGCATCGGAACGGTAAAACACGCGCTGCAAAATGTCCAGAACTTTGTAAGTAATTCCGTAGGCTTTATCCCACCGCTTCAGGTAAAGCTTGATTTCCTGTTCAGTAGGAATCCGCGCGCCTTTATTGGAAATCTCCACAATAGTTTCGGCGCACATCCGGCCAGACTTGGCGGCAAAATAGATACCTTCGCCCGAAGACTTGGTAACATAACCTGCGGCATCGCCTACGAGAGCAACTCGGCCAACAACCCGGCGGGGACGCGGATGTTCTGGGATGGGGTGAGCTTCCACTTTAATGATCTCACCGCCCATGAGTCTATTGGCAGCGCGGGCACGGACACCTGCTTGCAGCTTTTTGATGCTGGCTTGATTGACTTTCATCGTGCCAGTACCGACGGCTACGTGGTCGTATTTGGGGAACACCCAAGCGTAGAAATCGGTAGATACGTCATCGCCGACGTACATTTCGGCTAAGTCGTGGTAGTAAGCCATTTTATCTTCCGGCAGGCGGATGCGTTCTTGGAAGGCGATCGCATAATTGTAATCACCAGCGTCGATCGCCTTTGCTACGCGGGAGTTAGCACCGTCAGCCCCAATCACCAAATCCACTTTCAGAGTTTTCTGAATTCCCATTGCCGCGCCGTTGGAGTGGTCGGCATAGTGGAGAATGTAGGGGTCTTTATTGTTGCCGGGAATCTCTAGTGTGTGAACGGTACCGTTAATTAGTTTGGCACCTAGGGTCGCAGCCCGATCGCGCATAAAGCCATCGAGCACTTCGCGGCGGCACATACCGATGTATTCGTCGGCGTTTTCAATATTGATGTCCACCTCTACATTGGAGGGGGAGATCATTTTCATTTTTCTGACTTGGCGGTCTATAATGCTTTGCGGCAAGTCAAATTCCTGTACCATGCACAGGGGAATTGCCCCGCCACAGGGTTTGGCGTAGTCTAATTTGCGCTCGAATAGGTATGTTTCGATTCCTGCTTTTACGAGTGTTTCGGCGGCGGAAGAACCCGCAGGGCCTGAACCTACTACTGCAACCCTTAGTGTCAAAGTTTTTCTCCCCAGTTTTTTATCTATAGTCTTTACTCAGATGTGATGGTATCACGGACTTGGGAGGCGGTGGGGTGAGGAGGGGAGATTTCAATGAAATGAAACAGAGCTTAACAGTTCGATACGAAAATAGGCATCGCGCGAGGGATGGGGCGCGGGGAATTGTTGAGCTGTTGGTTGTAGTTTTTAGCAGGAAGGAAATATCTAACGTATGGGAAACCAATGCAAACGCCTATCTTTGATGCAGCCCTCCGACAATTAGCTGTAGCTTCTATTAGCGGATACCAGAAACACATCTCACCGAGAAAAGGGTTTTCTTGCGCTCACCGAGTGCTGTACGGGGGGGAGTCTTGCTCGCAGTATATCAAGGGCGCGATCGCCAAATTGGGCTGGTTTGGGGCGATAAAAGCGTCGCGCCGCCGGTTTGCGGCTTGCAAGCGCGCGAATCAAATCTTGAAAGCCCGGTTTAGCAGTGAATCTGGCAGTGAAGACTCCAATTTCGAGGGTAACGATGAACCAAAATCCGATCGACCAAAATCTCAGGGGGAAACTCCTCGCAGAAGCTCTCAGTGTGAAAATTACTGTATTAAATGGCTAGACTGTATTGAATGGCTAGATTGTGGAATTTCGGAATGTTTTTCTGGGCTCGATTGTAGCGGCGCGGATTGTTCTGGGCTCGATTGTAGCGGCGCGGATTGTTCTGGACTCGATTGTGGCAGCGCGGATTGTGGCAGTTGTTTCTAGTTTTACTCGCCAACTGCTCTCAAAAGAGGTAAATTTTTTTTACTAAATGTAGGGGAATTTTCAGAGGGTGCGATCGCGATTGTCGATCGAACTTCGTGCAATTACGTTACATTGAAGTTACGTAAAGTTCCTATATAAAATTTCAAATTGCTATGCTAGGTAATTTTCAACAAAGTCAACTGCGGATTGAGGTTGAAGCTTCGGAAACCGCGATTCGAGACAGTTTGCTGCGTCCGGTGCAGTTGCAGCAGTGGCTGTGGCCTCAGCAGTTTTCTAAGGGTTTGCCGGAAATGCTCGATCAAGAATTGACTTTCACGAGTTGGCTAGGCCCGGTAGCAGTTCAGCATCACGTTGATATTGTTGAGCACAATTGTCTGCGCCTGATATTGAGTCAGGGAATTGACGGGTTTCACGAGTGGTATTGGGGCGATGGTTGGGTGCAGTCTCGGTTGGAGGGAGTGTCGCTGCTGCCGCTGAATTTGGGGCAAACCGCTAGTTTACTGCGGCTGCGGGAGTTTGTAGCCCGGAAGGGTAAGGGGAAATAGGGCAATTACTCTCCAAAATCATTAGAACAAAGTCCGGTAGTCCTGCATAGCAACTAAAAATTCTTAATCCTTTTAGGGATAAAGAAGCGTTGTAATGATGAATAAAATACCACAAAGCTCCCACACGATTCGAGAGCTTTTTAGATTAGGAAAGACTCTTTCTTACCAAAAAATTGGGTTTAAAGCCCCGTCGTTCTACGACGGCTTTCCCAAAACTTTTGCTATAACAACTTCAACAATCAAATTCTTTGATTGTAGTCGCCATCGGGCATGGGGAGACTTTAAACGGACGGGGAGTGACAGTAAGACGACAACGGTCGCAAGTTGCGATGAACCGTCAAGAATCCCCGTCCGTTCTACGGCGGGGAGTATGTCAAAACAATAGCGAGATATCCTGTACATCAGGGAGTTCTTGCATCTTTAGAGATCAGAAGTTTTGCCCGTATCTTTCCCGACAGATTTGTGTCGCTGGCGAGGCAAAACTTTTTTATATGCGACCAAAAAATCTGTATAATAGACGGCACATTGTCTGTCAACTACTGGGAGGGAATCCGACAAACCTTTAGCATCCATTTCAATTAGACTTCCTATATATAGCCATGCTAAATCATTTGTGAATTTCTTACTCCCTCCCCGCGAGTTCGGGGAGGGTTGGGGTGGGGTAAAAAAATTACGACTCATGTAGGATTGCTATAAACCGCTAGAATTTCTTTGGTTAAGGCATCAATTGGCAGATCTTTCCACTGCTTGTTCCCCTTATTGCCTACAAACGACTACATTTCATCATCTTGGATCGTTAGCTTGCCTTGGTTTTTTGACTTTACTTGAACTTTCCGGGGGACTGATGCTAATTGTTGAAAAACACATAGTATTGGAACCAGCGGGGGGACACCCTCGTGACTTTGACAATCGCGACTCAAGATATTTTTTCTAATAAAAGCTGATCTCTCAATTTTTTTGTTTCTTCTGAAATCCTTTGATGTCTGGGGTTTTAAACAAACTGCCTGTGACAATATATACATTTAAAGTTTTGCTTAGCGCTGGGGGTGGGACAATTTTTAACGATGTTTGGAGAACCGAAACGGGGACAATTCATGGAGTTGAGAATTAACAAGGCTTAAATACGTCGCATTATAACTCCTTACCCTTACTCTGCCAGACCACCGGAAACCCACTTCGCTGCCGAAAAACTAAGAGTGTGTTATAAAAACATAATTTGTTCCTTTCTAAAGCGCTATTCTCGACACAACGAACCCGGTGTTTTTTGACTGGGCGTTAATTTTTACCAGAAAAATAAATATGCTCTCCATTCCAGGCATTGCCGTCCAGAAGTTGCTTTACGAAAGTGCCAACTCTCTGGTGTACCGGGCCATTCGGGAAGCGGATCGCCAACCGCTCATCCTCAAACTGCTCAAAGAAAGCTACCCCACACCTCAAGAATTGCTACGCTACCGCACCGAATACCGTATCACGCGAGAGCTGAAAGAGGCGGGAGTCGTGCAAGTTTATGACTTGCAAAAATACCAAAACAGCCTCGTGATTTTTGTGGAGGACTTTGGCGGGGAATCCTTGAAAATATGGATGCAGCAGCGAAAGTTTAGCCTCAAGGAGTTTCTGATCCTGGCGATCGCAGCCACTGAAACTTTAGGGCAAATTCACAGCGCCAATATTATCCACAAAGATATTAACTCCTCAAATATTGTTTATAACCCGGAAACGGGACAGCTCAAAATTATCGACTTTGGCATTTCCACTCAGCTAACGCGAGAAATGCCAACCCTGAAAAATCCCAACATTTTAGAAGGCACTCTCGCCTACATCTCGCCGGAACAAACTGGTAGGATGAATCGCTCTATCGATTACCGCACTGACTTTTACTCCCTCGGTGTCACCTTCTACGAATTGCTGACAGGAAAACTCCCTTTTGAGACAGAAGACGCTTTAGAGCTAGTTCACTGCCACATTGCCAGACAACCAGTTCCCCCGCACGAAATCAAGCCAGAAATTCCCCTAATTGTCTCGCTTATTGTCAGCAAGCTGATGGCAAAAAATGCGGAAAATCGCTATCAAACTGCATTGGGTCTTAAGCAGGACTTAGAAATGTGTCTGGTTCAATTACAAGAAACCGATAGCATAGAAGAATTTGACTTGGGAACGCTGGATCTTACAGACCATTTCCTGATTCCCGAAAAGTTATACGGCAGAGAAACAGAAGTTTTTAATCTATTAGCTGCCTTTGAAAGAGTTCGTAATGCTAGTGCCGAAATGATGCTAGTAGCTGGCTTTTCTGGGATTGGTAAAACCGCAGTAGTGCATGAAGTGCATAAGCCGATCGCCCGACAGCGTGGCTATTTTATCAAAGGCAAATACGACCAATTCCAGCGCAATATCCCCTTCAGTGCATTTGTGCAAGCATTTCGGGAATTGATGGGACAATTATTATCAGAAAGTGACGCTCAGTTACACAGATGGAAAACCCTGATTCTCACCGCAGTAGGCGAGAGTGGGCAAGTCTTGATTGACGTAATTCCTGAATTAGAACGCATCATTGGCGCTCAACCGGCTGCACTAGAATTGTCGGGGAGTGCAGCACAAAATCGCTTCAATCTGCTGATGCAGAAATTTGTGCAAGTATTTACCCAAGCAGAACATCCCTTAGTGATGTTTTTGGACGATTTGCAGTGGGCTGATTCGGCATCGCTGAAATTGCTACAACTGTTGATGGAGGATACGGGGCATCTGTTAGTATTGGGTGCTTATCGGGATAATGAGGTATCACCGGCTCATCCGTTTATGTTGACGGTGGATGAGATTGTGAAGTCTGGAGCCACGGTGAATACGATTACCCTGCAACCGTTGAGTTTAGCAGATCTCAATCAGTTGGTAGCAGATACGCTGATTTGCGATTTATCTTTAGCCTGCCCCCTGACAGAATTGGTTTATCAAAAAACCCAAGGTAATCCCTTTTTCTCGACTCAATTCCTCAAGGCTTTGTATGAAGATGGTCAAATTATTTTTAACCCCCCTCAATCCCCTCTTAGTAAGGGTGGCAGCAAAGGGGGGTGGCAGTGCGATATTAATCAAGTTAAATTTGCCGACGCCTCGGATGTGGTGGAGTTTATGGCGGCGCAATTGCAGAAGTTGCCTGCCGAAACTCAGGATGTTCTCAAACTTGCCGCGTGTATTGGGGCGCAGTTTGATTTAGAGACATTAGCAATAGTCAGCGAAGAATTACCAGAAAAAACGGAATCTGCGCTATGGAAAGCCTTGCAAGAAGGACTCATTTTAGTGATTTCAGAAGGCTATAACTTCATTCAAGCAGATGCTCAATCCCCGAATCAGTCTGTTGCTAATCCCACTTATAAGTTCCTACACGATCGCGTCCAGCAAGCGGCTTATTCATTGATTCCAGACGACCAAAAACAAGCCACTCATCTGAAAATAGGACAGTTACTGCTACAAAGTTCTTCCGAGATAGAAACAGAAGAAAAAATCTTTGATATTGTCGGGCATTTAAATCAAGGAATTGAGTTAATCCATCAATTAAGTGAACGCTCAGCCTTAGCCCAACTCAACTTAGAAGCTGGACGTAAAGCCAGAAATTCTACCGCCTACGCTGCGGCAAATATCTATCTACAAACTGGAATTGAGCTACTGACACCTCAATGCTGGCAAACTCAATATGAATTGGCGCTAAATCTTTATGTTGCTGCTTCTGAAATTGCCTATTTGAATGGTGACTTTGATGGTATGGAACAGATGGCAGCACTGGTTTTGCAAGAAGCCCAAACAATTTTAGATCGAGTTAAAATTTACGAAATTAAAATTGCGGCTCAGACAGCCCAGAGCAAGGTGTTAGAAACGATCGCAGTAGCAAGAGACGCACTCTTACAATTGGGGATTGAACTTCCTGCCGAACCTGATGAAGCCAAGATTGGCCAAGCACTACAAGCCCTTGCGGGCCAACTAAGCGGCAGAAAGATTGAGGAATTGGTTGACTTACCTGTGATGACAAATCCACAGACTCAGGCAGCTATGCAACTGTCTGGTATGTTGTTTCCACCCATTTTCCAGGGAATGCCCGGTTTGCTGCCCCTGCTGAGTTCAACGATGGTGAGTTTATCGCTCTCCTTTGGGAATGCGCCCGCATCGACGGTGGGTTATGCGATGCACGGGATGGTGTTCTGTGCCTTTTTACAAGAGGTGGAGACGGGCTATGGCTTTGGGCAATTGGCACTTTCATTGCTCGATCGGTTGAATGTACCCGAATTCAAGTCCACAGTTCTGCTTTTGTTTGGTGGCTGGATTCAGCATCGCCAAGAATCTCTCTTGGCAACGATACCGACGCTGAAAGAGGGCTATAGGTTTGGTATGGAAACAGGCGACTTTGTAGACGCTGGCTACAACATATATATTTGCTTTTATACTCATTTATTCGCTGGTGTAGAACTAGACTCTTGGGAACCAGAAATAGCAAGTTACAGGGCTGTCATGGCGCGGTTGAAACAATATTCGGCTCGGATTTATTTGGATATGATTCAGCAGACGGTGCAAAACTTAAGGGAAACCCGTATTCGGCCGGATTTGTTAATAGGCTCTGCTTACGATGAAACGGTGATGATTCCCAAGCACTATCAGGATAATGAATTCACGGCGATCGCTTGTGCCTGCATCTACAAACTGCTGCTTGCTTACTGCTATGGGAATTACACGGCTGCCCTAGACCACATTACCCAAGTCAAACTGTATTTGATGGGAGTATCGGGATCAGCTTTTGTTCCAATTTTTCATTTTTATGCCGCCCTGACGCACCTGGCACTTTTTCCCGCACAGCCACCAATTGAGCAAACTGAAATTATTGCCTTAGTGGAAACCCATCAAAGCACGCTGCAACAGTGGGCGCAAAATGCTCCGATGAATTATCTGCATAAATGGTATTTAGTGGAAGCAGAACGGCAACGGGTGTTGGGCAATAAAGCCGAGGCGATTGAAATGTACGATCGCGCAATTTCTGGAGCCAAAGAAAACAAATATGTTAATGACGAAGCCCTGGCAAACGAACTAGCAGCCAAATTCTACTCGGAATGGGGCAAAACAAAAGTTGCTCAAGCCTACATCTTTGAGGCGTATTATTGTTATGTTGAATGGGGAGCCACTGCTAAGGTAACGGATTTAGAAACGCGATATCCCCAATTATTCGCGGTAACTCAACCGGGAAGGAAAAACACTAACACTACCGTAGCAATGACAACGACTGGTTCGGGGAATCACCTAGATATCACCGCAGTCATGAAGGCTTCTCAGGCGATTTCTGGAGAAATTATGCTAGATAAGCTACTGTCTAGCTTGATGAAAATTTTGATGGAAAATGCAGGGGCGCAACGAGGCTATCTGATTTTGTTAAGCCAGGGACAACTGTTAATTGAAGCTGAAGGGACAATCGATGACGAACTCGTCACCGTGTTGCAGTCAATCCCCGTTGAAACCTGTCAAGAACTTTCCTCTGCAATTGTCAATTATGTGAGCCGCACTCAAGAAAGTGTGGTACTAGATGATGCTGCGCGATCGAGACAATTTACCAACGACGCCCACATCCGAAAGCATCAGCCCAAATCAATTTTATGTGTGCCGCTGATTAACCAATCTCAAATCATTAGTATTGTTTACTTAGAAAATAATCTGACAGCGGGAGCTTTTACCCCAGAAAGAGTGGAACTATTAAAAGTGTTATCTGGACAGGCGGCGATCTCGATTCAAAATTCTAAACTCTATACAGAAGTCCGCGAAAATGAAAGCAGGCTGGCTCAACTCAACAAAGCTTACGAGCGATTTGTTCCCCATCAATTCCTCCAGTTTTTAGAGAAATCAAGCATCATTGATGTGGAATTGGGCGACCAAGTGCAGTTAGAAATGTCGGTGTTGTTTTCCGACATTCGCGACTTCACCACGCTTTCGGAAACTATGACGCCGGAGGATAATTTCAAATTTATCAATTCCTATCTTTCTCGTATGGAACCTGTTATTAATCAAAATCACGGGTTTATTGATAAATATATTGGCGATGCGATTATGGCGCTGTTTAGCGGTGAGGCGGATAATGCGGTGAAAGCAGGAATTGCTATGCTGCACCGCCTCGTTGAATACAATCAATACTGCACCAACTCGGGCTGTGCGCTGATTCAGATTGGGATTGGGATTAATACGGGTTCTTTGATGCTGGGAACGGTGGGCGGACCAACTCGCATGGACGGTACGGTAATCAGCGATGCGGTGAATTTAGCTTCTCGCGTGGAAAGTTTGACAAAAAATTATGGGGTGTCACTGTTAATTACGCAGCCAACTTATGCGCGCCTGAAAAATCCATCCCAGTACACAATCCGCACTCTCGATACGGTAAAAGTCAAGGGAAAATCAGAAGCTGTGACGATTTATGAGGTGTTTGATGCAGATCCGCCAGAAATTAAACAGACCAAGTTAGCTACGCTGGAATTGTTTGCACAAGCTAGAGCACTTTACTCGGAAGGGAAGTTATTTGAAGCGGCGCGGCTGTTTTCCGAGTGTTGGCGTCAGAATCCGGGCGATCGCGTTGCTAAAATTTACTGGGAACGCTGTGAGTCTGCATTGGTGACTCGCACAAAAATCAAAGACAGGCTACACAATTTAAATTAAGCGGTTGCTATACCTGAAAATCACAGCAAAAGTGCGATCGACTATTGACGCACGATACAAATTAGGCGATCGCAATCCGGGCAACCAGAAAGTATTTGCAGGCTGCTACCCGAAAAACTAAACATTTGTTAACAAACCTTATTTTTTCCTTTCTAACGTGCTATTCTATACACAAAGCTGGTGCGTTTTGACTGCGCGTTAATTTTTACCATAAAAATCAATATGCTCTCTATTGCAGGCGTTGCCGCCCAGACGGTTCTTTACGAAAGTGCCAACTCTCTGATTTATCGGGCGATTCGGGAAGCCGATAACCAGCCGATTATCCTCAAACTACTCAAAGAAAGCTACCCCACGCCTCAAGAATTGGTGCGCTACCGAACCGAATACCGCATCACCCAAGAGCTGAAAGAGCCAGGAATTGTGCAGGTTTATGACTTGCAAAAATACCAAAACAGCCTTGTGATGTTTGTAGAGGACTTTGGCGGCGAATCCTTGAAAATATGGATGCAGCAGCGAAATTTTACTATGGAGAAATTTTTGCAAATTGCGATCGCCACCACCGAAGCATTAGGGCAAATTCACCGCGCCAACATCATCCACAAAGATATTAACCCTTCTAATATTGTTTACAAGCCGGAAACGGAACAATTAAAAATTATTGATTTTGGCGTTTCCACTCAGCTAAGCCGAGAAACACCGATACTGAAAAACCCCGGAGTTCTGGAAGGAACTCTCGCTTACATATCGCCAGAACAAACTGGCAGGATGAATCGCACTCTCGATTACCGTACTGATTTTTACTCCCTCGGCG
>JARCMA010000308.1 GCA_030248405.1 Microcoleus sp. MP8IB2.171 | reverse complement strand
GCAAGTCAAGTCGGTAGCGGGCAGTTTGCTGTTCCTCTAACTCCGGGGGCTGCGGGTTTTGATTTCAATCCGACAGTCGATCGAATTCGGTTTGTCAATCAAGCCGGTCAAAACGCCCGCCTCAACCCGGATACGGGGGCAGTTGTCGATTTTGACACGCTGACAGGGGGAATTCAACTCGACGGGAATTTGGCTTACCGGGCGGGCGATCGCAATTTTGGCAATCCCGGCGCGGCTGCTGCTGCGGCGTATGTGAATAACTTTGCAGGGGCAGCTTCGACGACATTATTTGCAATTGACACCAATTTAGACGTTTTGGTGCGGCAAGATCCGCCGAATAATGGAGTGTTGAATACGATCGGGTCTTTGGGAATTGATGCTGGTACCGTTCTCGGCTTTGATGTCAGGAGTGTTGGCGGTAACGAGACGGCTTTGGCTGCGATCGAGGTTGGCGGAGTTTCGAGCCTGTACAATATCAATTTGACGACCGGTCAAGCTTCGATTGTCGGTCAAATTGGCGATGGCAGGGGATTTAAAGGCTTAGCACTGACTTTGATTTAACTGCTAGATTTCCAGCGATTTTAGATTGATTTTAGTCATCAATTATGTGCTTTTTAGGTGGAAAATTGAAAAAAAATCAACTTTTATACCATCTGCAATTGTCAGTCTAAAATCCTTTGGGTAATTCCCAATTCCCAATTTGAGGTAACATATTATTTTGACAACCAAGATAAGATGTTATCTCAAGTTTTTTACTTGCTACGTTCTCGTGCTGACGGCAAATATATCAGCGCTTGTCCCAATCCAGATGCGGCGGTGAGTTACCTGCTGATGTTTCGCGAAGACTATGACGCTTTGAGCTATCTCAACGCCCACGCTGCTGATGTTGCCGATCGATTCGGAGTAGAATCGATTTCCGGTTCTCAGGTAAAAAAGCTGCTCGAACGTTGGGGCTTTAACGGTGTGGGGGTTGTTCAAGACCCGCTGTTACCCAATATTGAGTTTTTATTGACAAAGGATTGACAATTGACAAGATTTGCTATTCACCCGGTTTCAGGAAGAAATCGGGTTTTTTTGTCAAGTTTTTAGGCGATCGCCCGATCGAGCTTGTCAACTTCCGTGCCCCATATCTAGTGCAAATTGTCAAATATATTCACCTTTTACCCTAAATCTGAATCCTGTTGTATATTCATAGTCTGTTGATATATATTCCGACACGTCAGTACATAAATTATGGTTCGAGAATTAGAGCGATCGAGTGCCCGCGAGAAACGCAACCAGTCCGATTTTCCCGAAACAGCACCCGCAGCCAATCCAGTATTTTTTAGGACGTACAGCCGCCGTACCGAGACAGGGCGGGAGACTTGGGCCGAAGTGTGCGATCGAACCGTCAAGGGGCTCCAAAAGCTCGGAAACCTCACCCCCGAAGAAACACAACTGCTGCACCGGATGCAAAACGAGCTCAAAACCCTCGCTTCAGGCCGCTGGCTGTGGGTAGGTGGCAGCAAATGGATCGAACAACCAGAGAACTTTTCCGGCGCATATAACTGTTCGTCAACAAATATTATCGACTGGCGCGCCTTTGGCTTATTGATGGATTTGGCAATGATGGGCTGCGGCACCGGGGCAGTCTTGGAACCACAATACATCAACCAACTGCCGCCGATTCGCAACCGTTTAACCGTGACAGTCCAAGGCGAAATTGGCTCTACACCCGCTGCATCCCGCCGCCAAGAAACCGAAGTAAAAATAGACGAAAAAACCGCCACTATTTATGTCGGAGATTCCCGCCAAGGTTGGGTAAAATCCTATCAAGCTTTGCTGGAATTATCCACAGATGAAAGATTTGCAGGATCAGTTCAAATATTCATCGATTTGAGCGACGTTCGCCCGGTGGGAGAACCTTTAAAAGGCTTTGGCGGAGTAGCAAATCCGGTAAAATTGCCAGACCTTTATCAGCGGTGCGCCGCAATTTTGAATAAAGCTCAAGGGCGGCAGTTAAATTCAGTTGAATGCTGCGTATTAATAGATGAAGCTGCGGTCACAATCGTCGCCGGCAATATTCGCCGCTGTCTCCCCGAAGATGCTTTAGTTCACACTTCAAAAGGTCTTGTTCCTATTTGTGATGTGCAAGTTGGCGACCTAGTGCAAACTCCTCTGGGATTCCAGCGAGTTGTTGATAAATTCGACCAGGGATTTCAAGATGTTTACGAAATTGAAACCAATGCGACTTATCCTAGAGCAACCTTAAACCATCGACAAGCAGTCCTAGCAGATGCTCAAGGTGGTATTGTTTGGAAATCAGTCGCGAGTTTAGCTGAAGGCGATCGGCTCTTACACAACACCCAAGTCTTACCTGGAACAATTACCCATCTCCCTCCTGATTTTACAGAATCCCGACCCTCACAAAGTCGTACAGCTAAGTCCTTTGTGGTTCCCGAACTGACAGCCGAAGTTGCTTGGTTAATTGCGTTTACCCACGGTGATGGTTATGTGGCTCTTGGCCGCAATAAACATGACAAGCCCTATGGGCGTGTAGAATGGGCGATGAACAGCTTGGATACAGAACTCACACCTAAAATTCAAGCTAAAATCAATTCTGCTTTAGCTTTATTTGGCTTGAGTGCTGTTCATGGAGTCATCAAGGGTGAAAATACTGCCAAATCAATCTGTTCATCCATTCGATTAGCTGAATACTTCCATCGCTACATTAAGCAGCCAAATATTCCCCTAACAATTCCTAGTTGGATTTTGCAGGGTTCAGTAGACATCCGGGCAGCTTATCTAGCTGGATTAATGGACAGCGACGGTAGTGTTAATAACCGTCCTCCTCACTTAGTTACCTCAGTTTATCGGTCATTTGTCAGACAAGTTAGTGCTGTTTTATCCAGCTTGGGTATCGCTGGCAGAGTTACCACAACTCATCCACAACAGCCGGGATGGCAAATTAAGCACCACTTGACAATTCCAGCACTCAAAGAACGTTATAACGCTCTGATTTCGCCTCACTCGCTTAAGGGAGAAGTACGCCAAGGACTGAAAATGTATGGCTTCACTGTTCCCGGTGCAATCATGCGAGAAGCTCACACCTACAGCGAAATGCGAGATATGGGATTTCAAGGTTCTCGCACCGTTGATGCTAATTACGAACGCTATATCGCTGAGGCTGATATCTCATTAGATATTCCAGTCACCGTTAAAGGGCTGGGAAGCTACGATCATGTCAAAACTTATGACATTGAAGTTGAAAAAGCTCACTGTTTTTACTGCGATGGTTATCTAACACATAACAGCGCTGGAATGCGTCAGTTTGAATCTGGTGATGAACTAGGCGCAAATGCTAAAAACAATTTGTGGCAACAAGATGAAAGTGGCAACTGGAGAATCGATCCAGAACGCGATGCCCTTCGTATGGCAAACCATACACGAGTTTTTCATAGCAAACCGACACTAGAAGAATGTATTGAAGCCGTCCGCAAACAGTATTATTCTGGCGAAGGTGCGATTCAATGGGCTGGCGAAGCTGTAGCTCGATCTAACGTTGATTTACTTTCAACACCAAGTCTTAAACTTGAGTTTTTGAAAGCTTACGACGAAGGAAAAGCTAAACAGTGGTTGCAGGAACGTCATCCTAATATGACCGCTGACGAGTTAGATCATCGGTTAGTCCGTGTGGGCTTAAACCCGTGTGGTAAGTAATTTTGCCTCACGTTAAAAACCTCGCAAAATCGGAGAAGACTGAGATGTTAACTCCGAGGTAAGTAGGGGAATTAAAAATCCTTTACCACCGTAGAGCGTACCGGGTGAACCTTCTTGATTGAAGAACATAATCCTGGCAAGAGTGCGGGGCATTTACAACTAAAGTAGATGAAAAAGTACGCCGAGCTACAGGGAACATGGAATCTGTAGAACTAGAGGATAAAAAGCCTTTAGGGTAACATAACTGGAAATCATTGGCTCTAATTTTTTCTGCAACCTTTCTGAGATCCACCTCAATCAACTCGATCCTTACAACTTCAAAGAACAGGAGGAAGCTTTCACCGCCGGAGCTCTATCTGTCGCGGTACTTCTCAATCACAAATTTCTTGAACCCCGCTATCAATACAGCCGCGAATTAGACCCGATTGTCGGCGTATCTTTCACGGGATTGTTTGATTTCTTCGTTCACGCTTTTGGCGTTGAGTGGCTGCGCTGGTGGGTGGAAGGCCGCCCGCAAACTCCGCAAGGAATCGCTTTTAAACAGCGGGAAGAAGAGTATTTGACTGGTTGGCGGGAGATTGTGAATCGGGTAGTATGGGATTATTGCGATCGCCATTCCTTAAAACGCCCCAATCGCTGCACAACGGTACAACCATCCGGTACTAAATCTCTGCTCACAGGCGCTTCTCCGGGGTGGCATCCGCCGAAAGCCCAGCGTTTCATTCGCCGGATCACTTTCGGCAAAAACGACCCCGTAGCCCTCGCCTGCATCGACTACGGATACAACGTGATTCCGTCTCAATCTGACAAAGATGAAAACGGCAATTTGCTCAACAATCCCTTCGATGAACGCTGCACGGAATGGCTGGTAGAAATACCCGTCGCTGTAAGTTGGGCTGACTTACCCGGTGCTGATGAAATTGACATTAACAAGTTTTCAGCGGCCGCCCAAATGGACTTTTATATGCAGGTGCAAAAGTTCTATGTCAGACACAACACTTCGGCGACGATTGAGTTGCGGGAAAATGAAGTTGAAAGTTTGGGTACTCGGATTTACGAAGCGATTCGCGATGATGAAGGCTACATTTCCGCAGCACTTTTGGCTCGGTTTGATGCTCTTGAAACTTTCCCGCGTCTACCGTTTGAACCGGTGAGCAAGGAAATTTACACCAAGATGGTGGCAGAGACTTTAGCGCGCCGCGAAATTGATGTTTTTCACGCGGCACTGAGTCGCTATGACTTAGGTGAAATGATGGATTCGGGGCCGGCGGGCTGCGATTCTGATAAGTGTCTGATGCCGGAGACTAAGGCTATGTAATAGCCTTGAAAGAAATCCCCCAAACGGGGGATTTTTTTTATGTTTAATTGCAGATAAACATAAAATCGTAGATACTGTCTTGATCTGTCAAGGGGTAGCGTTCAAATAATTGGGCTCGAAAAACTTTTGGGATTTTAAAATCCCAAAAGCCAAATGCACCAACTTCCGATATCATTGCACCAATCACCTGCATTTTGACCTTTCCACGACCCAATAATCGCACAGCGAGTCGCTTTGAGTAACGGGTTGCAGGGCATCGCCACTACCTCCTGCAGATACAACGCCTTTTTTCGTCGAGGGAAAAAACGTACATTGAGTGGAGGCGGGTTGATCAGATTATTATTTTTTGGCGATTATAGTTGGTAAAACCCGGCCCTACAGGAATTGGGGTTTAATGTTCCGCTGTCAAAAGATGGAATTGCTCGGTATCAATGCGATTTGCTCGATACAAAACTTCAGCTATTTCCGAAAGCGCTAACACTGAATGGGCGCAATAACCGTTAGCCTGCATCTTATCTTTGACTCCCTGTTCGTGGTCGATCAATACCACAATATCTTCCACATTTAACCCAGCCGATTTTAACTTAGCCGCGCCTTCCATCACGCTTTTGCCACTAATCAAAATGTCATCGACTACGACAATAGTTTCTCCTGCATGAAAATGCCCCTCAATTAATTTGCCGGCACCGTAAGTTTTGACTTCCTTGCGCGGGAAAATCATCGGCCGTTCCATCCGCAATGCTAAACCTGTTGCTGTGGGTAAAGAACCGTAGGGAATTCCCGCAATGCGATCGAATTTTAAATCCTTGAGAATGTCTGCATAAGCGCTGACAATTTGATGGAAAATCTGCGGAATTGAGATAATTTTCCGCAAGTCGATGTAATAGGGAAATACGGCCCCCGATGCTTGTACGTGGTCGCCAAAAACTACGCAGCCGATGTCATAAAGTTGCAAGATTAAATCGCGGTGAGGTTCCGGTTGTAAAAAGCAAACATCGGGCAACCACAATTCGCAAGTCGGACTACCTTCGATCGCCCGTAGCCTCTCTTTGTTAATATTATCCCGTAATTTCTCAATTTCTTGGCGCGCATCTTTCCCCGCCAATAAACTTGGGGGGACTGGCAGCAATAAACCCTCACCATTCTTGCTTAAACCGGCCGCCAGCAGTTGAGAGAGGTCGTTTTCTTCTGTGATATCATTTTCTGTGGCGATGTCTCCTTCCACTAAAATTAGGCGTTCTGGAGCAGTTTTGCGGATGCGGGCCAACATATCCGGCATTACTCCTACTTCTAAACCAACTTTTTCAGGAGTTCCCCAAGTTTGAGAAATGCGGACTAATTGCAAGTAGAAAGGGTTTTCTGGTGTTGGGTATTCTTGGAAAATGGCGGCGGAGGGATTGGCAGTGGCGCACAGGACAAAAACTGTTTTGCCGGGATATAATAAAAATGGCGCTACTTGATCGAATCCGGCATAGGGACTTAAAGTCACAGCGTCAACTTGCCAATCTTCAAATACGGTTTTGGCAAATACTGTACTGGTGTTTAAATCGCAGTGTTTGGCATCTAAAATTACTGGCAGGTGAGGGGGAATAATTGTTAAAATTTGTTCCAGCAATTCCAGGCCGGGAATGCCGAGAGATTGATAAAAACCGAGGGTGATTTTGCAGGCACAGATTAAATCGGCTGTTTGGTCGATCGCACTTTTTAGCTTTCCAAACAAATCAGTTACAAAAGTTTGAGTTTCCTCCCCAGTCATCGAAACCAGCGCGGGCAAGGTTTCTGGGTCGGGGTCGAGGGCTAAATACAGCAAACTTTGATTGCTTTCAACAGCCGCTAACAGTTTATCGAAAAAGTCGGTTCGATTCGTCATAATTTGTTAGGAAGGTAAGGGGAATTAAAAAAATTGCAGCTCAAAGTGGGATTGGTGTTGTGCCGGAAGAAACCGATCCCCGTTGAAGTTGAAATTAAGAATCTTTTAAAATTGTAGAAGGTAAAGAGCAGGAAATCTGTAACTTTGGGAGCAGTTTCATGGGGAATGATTTTCGGGTTGGCTACACCGGTGATTGCACCTAAGCCGCAGGAAGTCAATTAGTTGTGGTAAACTAACCAGTTTCCGGGCTGCGATTTGATCGGCATTCCCTGCGGCAGGCGAGTTTAGCAAATGCGAATTTGCCAGGGGCAGATTTGAGAGAAGTAAATTTTAGAGATGCTAATTTATCCGGGGCAAATTTGAGCGGGGCTGCTTTGTCGCAAGCTAATTTACAAGGCGCTAATTTGACTCAAGTTAATTTAATCCATAGCCCGTTTGACGGGGCCAATCTTAAAAAATGCTACCGTTGTAGGTGTTATTTCGGTTGACGGTAGTATTAAATAGAAGCAGAAGCTAAAGCAATGCCCGTCTTATATTATGGATAGTAATAAATGATCGGTACGATCGACTTTACGATTTGGGACGAGTTGCTGCAACGCTACGTTGACGATTTGGGCCGCGTCAATTATCGGCGCTGGAAAGCTGAGGGGGCGGATGTTTTGAGGGCGTGGCTGGAAAGTTTGGCGGATGTGGATTTGGGGGATGGTACTGATGCGGATGCGCGGCTGGCGTTGTGGCTGAATGCGTACAATGCGATCGCAATTTCTCAAGTTCTGGAAGTATATCCGATCGCGTCCATCCGTCCCAAAGTTTTGGGAATTCCCAACTGGCTGAGTTTTTTGGATTTTTTCACTCGTTCAAATTCGATTATTGGCGGCAAAAAGTACAGTCTCAATCAAATCGAACACGCAATTTTGCGGCCGGAATTTGCGGAACCGCGCATCCATTTTGCATTAGTTTGCGCCTCCGTCGGGTGCCCGCTGCTGCGCCGGGGGGCTTATTTCCCCGAGTCGGTGCGAACTCAACTAGAAGCGGATGCCAGCCGTTTTATTCACAATCCTGATAAGGTGCGATATGATGCCGAGAAAAAGACGCTTTATTTGAGCAAGA
Organism: Microcoleus sp. MP8IB2.171; assembly: GCA_030248405.1. Taxonomy (GTDB): domain Bacteria; phylum Cyanobacteriota; class Cyanobacteriia; order Cyanobacteriales; family Microcoleaceae; genus Microcoleus. The sequence goes on along the minus strand of JARCMA010000308.1, from coordinate 4,636 downwards.
TTTTTAAGTGGTACGGCGAGGATTTTGTAAAGGCGGCGGGTTCGGTGGCTGAGTATGTGGGCGGTTATTTGGGGCCGGAGGCGGCTGTGGGTGATGGATGGGCGATCGTTTTTTTGCCTTACGACTGGAATTTAAATCGGGTTGATGGATAAAATTTGCGCCTGTGGGTAGGTGTTTTTTTGAGGCGGTAATTTTTTTAGTCTGTCGTTACCCCTTCAAATTGCCAGATTCAACAGGGCGATCGGATGACTCCGAGGCAACGCGGCGATCGACTCTCACGGCTGCACGGCGGATCGACTCTCACGGCTTCACTCGCAGCGCTGGCATAGGCACGGCTGCATTCGCACTTGCACTCGCACCGATGGCACAGTCGCACAGTCGCACTCGCACTCGCAGCGCTGGCAAGGTGGCAAAATGCAGTTTTGGTGGCATGGTTGGACGCTCGGAACGCTCGGAGCGGTCAGAGCCGTCGCACGGTCTAGCTTTTTTGCGTCACAAGTGCAGGTGTAAACCTGACAACTTTTTTAAAACAAAACCCGCTACAGTCGGAGTGCAGCGGGTTTAATGTTGTCGTGCAGAAGTAATGCTTTTCGCATTCTCCATCCTTATGCAGAAAGGATTGTATCGAATTGCATCATTGCTTTTCACTATAACCAGGACAAAATTTCAAACCTGTTTTAATCAATGGCACTAAGCTCATTTTGCCTGATGGATTAACAGGGTGAGGTTTTTGGATTCCTTCCACAGGCAAAAAGTAACCTGATTCGCTCGCGTTACCGTTCAAAGAATATTCTTTTCCGTCTGGCGTGAAAAAAGTGACAAGTGGTCGTCTAGGGTTTGCAAACCAAATACAATACAATCGCCCTTCTGCTACAGTTAGTGGCCATTCACTTCCAAACTCTGTTTGTGTTACGGGACTTCCTTTTTTACCGTCGCCACACCCCCACAGTCCGATAACTATGGCTAGAGCCGACACATTCAACAATTTTTTCCAGTGCATAAAACTTAAATAATTTGAGTTATCAGTAATATTGTACTTGACACTATCCACATCAAAAAAATTTCCATTTTCGTCGCCTAGGCTTATTTACAGGTATTTGAGGTTCTAAACCAGAAAATATAGATTTCCTGATGTGGTTTTAACGGTTACAGGTTCTAGGCTGGGAAATGTGATTTTCCCCGCCTAGATTTATTTAGCAAAGTAAGGTTGGTGATATTCTCACGTCACTATCTAAAAATGGTGTGACTGTTAGCGAAACTTACAGGTTGCAATCAACCTAAATCCCTATCAGGGATTGAAACATAGCCTCAATCAGGTTGAGGGTGGAGATTTTCACTAATCGGTAGGTGGTTAGATGAATGCTAACCAATTAGCTATCGATCCGCCCTTAAACCTCTCCACTCAAAATCTGTTGAACCGTCAAACTTAGCTGTGGAAACATCGGAGATACGATCGCCTCCCCATCCCGAAACACCCCAACCTCAACATATTGCCCATCCTGAAGCCGCAAAACCGTCACCACTTCTTCAATTGGATCGATAACCCAATACTCTGCAATGCCCCGCGCTGCGTACTGAGCTCGTTTGCGCTCGTAATCCCGATCCCTGCCCAGTCTACCCGGACTGACTACCTCCACAACAAACCGAGGAGGCAACATATCGAAAGTGATAGTTAGCCTAGTTGCTGTCAGCGGAATATGTTCAGGTTCCAGAATTATCAAATCGGGGTAGCGGTTGGCCGCATCTCCCAATCGCAAAACCGCAACTTGAACCTCGCAATTATGCGTTTTAATCAGTCTAAGTGGCACTAGCCCGCTGCTAGCCAGATAGAAAAATAGATAGTTAGCAATGAAATTATTAGGTTCAGATTCTGGCGGCAAAGCGATTAACTCCCCATCAATTAACTCATAGCGTTGATCCGTCTCATTTGAGTAATTAAGGTACTCCTCAAAAGTTATTTTTTTAGATTGAGCTTGTACCATAAAATTACATTCCTTGATTTATTCGTCCCTTTCTGCTGGGAATTTGTTTATATAGAAATAGTTTCAACTGCCCAAGGATCTAAATCAAATCTGCTGTGCTAGTTCAGCAGGTGTCCCAGCCTCCATCGACAATCGCCCCACAAGTGACATATTAAAAACTATCACAGTTCAAATCCAATACGGTTCAGTTAAAACTGTTTATTCCTCGGAGATCCCCCTAAATCCCCCTTAAGAAGGGGGACTTTGAGTAAGTTCTTATCCCCCCCTTCTTAAGGGGGGCTAGGGGGGATCGGGCTTAACTGAACCGTATTGAGTTCAAATCCTCTGGAATTTGACACTCTCCGTCCTAAAGTCCGGAGATTCTTAATTCAGCGACTGACCTTTAGGCACCATATCCCTTGCAGGCAATTCTCAAACCTTTCAACCGTGAAAAAACACCAATTGACGAGTCTGACTTACAGCAACCCCAGAGGGTCTATCTCCAAAAGCGTACTAGGATACGACCTAGAGTTCGGGCGTGCCCCGCCCTACTGGATTGATTGAACCGAATTAGGGATTTTCTGGTATTGAGAATGCGTTGACTCTCTAGCTGTGTTTTACAAGGTTTTCGCTACCCTTCTTTGTGCTTTTAAAGAGCTTTCAGGTTCGAGGGTGCCGACTAAAAGCCGCTTCACAACCGCCCACCTTGGGGATTTCAACCATCTCTATTTTAATCCAAAGCCGTGCTAGAAGCACGGGGTTTTAGACCCATTTTTTCGATAAACAATGATTTCAGATAAATTTCGGCGCGAGTTGCGCGAACAAGCCAAACTCTGGCAAGCAGAAGGACTCATCGACACTTCATTCTACCAACAACTTTCGGAACGCTACCAATTCAACACACTCGAAACCGCCTCCCGCAACCGTTTCCTCAGCATTCTGATCAGTCTCGGCGGCATTCTCCTCGGTATAGGAGTCATCACCTTTGTAGCCGCAAACTGGCAAGTTTGGTCGCGGGAAGCGAGAGTTGCACTGCTGCTAAGTCTTTTCGTAGCAGTCAATGCAGCGGGTTTCTATCTGTGGCGAATTCCCCCATCCCGAAGCCAAAGCTCAAATCAAAATATTTTGCCCGCAACAATAGGGCGAAACAAACTCCTAGGTGAAGGATTGTTGCTGTTAGGTGCTCTGATTTTAGGAGCAAATATGGCATTGATGGCGCAAATGTTCCACATAGGCGGTTCTTCCTACGGACTTTTCCTGGCTTGGGGAATCGGCGTGCTCGGAATGGCTTACAGTTTGCGGTTGACTTCTTTGGGCGTTTTGTCCGCACTTTTAGTCGGTTTGGGCTATTGGCTTGCCGTGTTAGATTGGTCTTCCAAAGTCGAGTTTTCTTGGCTGGAAGTTTTGGTGCGGCAAATGCCGATCGCAGCCAGTATAATGTTTGTGCCGCTCGCTTATTGGTGTCGATCGCGTGTTATTTTTGCTATAGGTGCGATCGCGATAATTTTCTCCCTACAAGTTTCTATTGTCCAAGGCTTAAATCCAAGCTGGGCTGCTGCAATTTTTTGTGCTTTACCGCCCGCTTTGCTGTGGGGATACGACGATGCAATCTGGCCGAATGTACACAGCAGGCTGTTCCAACCTACCGCCCGCAGTTTAGCACTGCTGTTTCTCGCCGGTGTGTTTTATGTTCTTTCTTTCCACTGGTTGTGGCAAGATTCGCCGAATCCTGCACAAATTCCGCCGGATTGGGTTTTGCTTGCAAATGTGGCTGTTTTGGGCGGTTTCACGGTGTTTGAATGGCTGCGTTTGGGACGTTTGGAACTCCGCCGTCCGAAACAAAAAGCAGTGGATTTGACCACAGGTGCGATCGGCATTTTAATCCTCGCCAGCGCCTTAATACCACTTTTTCACCTCAGTTTTACTCCCATTCCTCAATTAGCGACTTTTCTGTTCAATGTTTTATCATTTCTGCTCGCTGTCGGCTTAATCCGAGAAGGTTTAGCTTTAGGAAACCGCCAGACTTTTTGGGGAGGCATGGTATTAATCACCCTGCAAATTATCAGCCGAGTGTTTGAATATAACACAGAATTATTGCTCAAATCTTTTGTATTTGTTTTGTGTGGAATTGGCGTAATTGCCGCCGGCTTGTGGTTCGAGCGCCACTTCGCACAAATCAACGATGAATAGAAAATATTCATCTCTCTCTTCTCTAACTCAGCGCCCTCTGCGGTCTCTGTGGTTTAATCATTCCGAAACAACCGTAAACAATATAACCCATACCTAATATGAACACAAACAACATTGACTTATTAGTTAAAAATCCAGATAAAACAAATGTGTTTCAGCTTCCCCCGGAAGCAAAACGCCTTCCTGCGTGGCGGCTGTGGGTTCCTTTGCTCCTGCAAATCGGACTAATTGCCGCAGTACCAGCGACCGCAGTTTACACTTTTATTACTGGCAAAACAGTTGTCCTGCAAACAGCACCAGTAGACCCTTACGACTTTTTGCGCGGATATTACCAAGTTTTGAGCTATGATATTTCCGATCGCACAAATCTCCAAAAACTCCCCGGTTGGAAAGATTTACCTAGCGACAAAACACCTTGTCCGCCCGGAATAGTTTGTCCGAAAAACACCCACAATATCAAGCCACAAACCAGTTTTTATGTAATC
>JARCMA010000307.1 GCA_030248405.1 Microcoleus sp. MP8IB2.171 | reverse complement strand
TTAAAAAGAGGGGGGACAAGAATGCCCTCAAAGTCCCCCTTCTTAAGGGGGATTTAGGGGGATCTCCGGGGTATAAATACTGTTAAGTGAACCGTATTGAATTATCAACCACCCAGCAGCGACTAATGACTAATAACTAATGACTAACTCAAAAAAAAAGAGGGAAAATTCCCTCTTTTAATCACACTAACTACGATGTTATTCTTCCGTCGCAGGAGGGATTTCTTCCTCTACATCTAATACTGCTTCGGGTGCTGCTTCGGGTGCGGCTTCTGCTGCTACCTCTGGTGCTGCTTCGGCTGCTACCTCTGGTGCGGCTTCTGCTGCTACCTCTGGTGCTGCTTCTGCTGCTACTTCGGGTGCTGCTACTTCGGGCTCATCCTCTTCCATTGCTGAGGGCACATCTTCGAGTATTTCGTCGGAGATATCATCATCAGCATCAGTTGATTCTACAGCAACTTCTATGCCTGCTTTAGCTTGCTTTTGAGCCAGCATTTTCTCCCGGAACTTAGCTGCCATTTCCTCAGCTTTTTCGTACACCAATTCGCGATTTTTGACCATCGCTCCAGGCTCCGGTTCCAACTGCTTGGTGGAGAGAGAAATCCGGCCCCTCTCGGCATCCAAGTCAATGATCATCACTTTCACTTCGTCGTTGACATTGAAGACGCTATGAGGCGTATCGATGTGATCGTGTGAAATTTCCGAGATGTGCAGCAAGCCGCTGACGCCGCCGATGTCGATAAAGGCACCGTAAGGCTTGATACCGCGTACTGTACCGATGACGACTTCCCCGACTTCGAGGCGGTTCATCTTGCGCTCAACTAAGGCGCGACGATGACTCAACACTAGGCGGTTGCGGTCTTCGTCTACCTCTAAGAATTTTAATGGTAATTCTTCGGCGACTAATTCTTCCTTCGGTTTGCGGGTACTGATGTGAGAACCGGGAATAAAGCCTCGCAAGCCTTCTATTCTCACGAGTGCGCCGCCACGGTTGGTGGCAAATACTTGCGATCGTACTGTGGCATCTTCTGCTTGCAGTTGTCGCACTCTTTCCCACGCCCGCATATACTCAATGCGCCGGATGGACAGGGTTAATTGTCCGTCTTCATTTTCATCGGTTAGAATGAAAAATTCTCTGGTTTCGTTTGATTGCAATACCTCTTCAGGGCTTTCGACTCGATTGATAGACATTTCCTGAATGGGAATGTACGCTGCTGTTTTAGCACCGATATCAATCAGAGCGCCCCTGGGTTCTATACTAAAAACTGTACCGGCTACTACGTCGCCCGGGCTAAAGTGATAGTCATATTTATCGAGTAGGGCTGCAAAATCTTCGTGAGTAAAGCCGATGTCTTTGACTGTGGTTTTGAGATTGACCATGCGAATAGTTTCCTAGGATTTCTCTCCTTCATGTTTTTCGTTTGTGCCGGCAGATATTAGAGATTTTGGTGAAAAAGCGGTTAACTTTTTTCCAAATCTTTTACTAAAGTCAGTTTTTGCTAACTTTTGCCGGGTGCAACTGCACACCAGCGCTTGCCATTACTGTTACTCCATACTCTGTGTTAAAACGTGTAATCTTAACATTCCGAGTCAAGTAGACTATTGTGACACTCTCAGGTATAAATAAACTGAGATTCTTCATTCAACGATCCGACTTGCTGGCGACGGGATTACTCCAGTCTAAGTAGAGGTCGGTTTCTTCAGAAGCGTAAATTTCGGTATGCCTTACCGTATTTAATTAGTCACCGACCTTTAGTTAGGTTTTGTTCAAATTTAGCTTTCCTAAACTGCAACACCTATCGGTGTGACTACGCACTCAACTAATTCAGTTAAGTTTTTACGTTGTCTAGTGATACTCAATTTTAGACCGATGATGATCATATCACACCCAGCACTGTTACTGAGAAAAAAGAACTTTCGCTCGACTGAGAGTCCCTTGAGTCGATCGAACTCCGGGCCTTCCTCGCGATACGGTTTTCCATCTCCCAGAATATTTCTCTAAATTAATTTGAGCGAGCTTAGCTGGGACTAGCGCAGGATGCGGGGCTTTCTCGATCGACTGCTTCGGGATCCGGCAAATCTACGTCAAAATTTGTCCCAGTTTCTGTAACTTCAGCTTCGTTGAGGGGATTCTGAAGGTGATTTAGGGTATCTACAAAATCTCGGATGCCTCGAAATTGCCGATATACGGAGGCAAAACGGACATAAGCGACTTCGCTGAGCGGTCGCAGGTGCAACAGCACCAGTTCCCCTATTTCTGAACTGGCGATTTCTCGGAGCGATCGACCTTGGAGTTGCGCCTCGATTTCTTCTGCCAGAGTTTCGAGATGCCCGGAAGACAAACCGGTTTTTTCGCAGGCCCGAATCAATCCCCTGACTAATTTTGACCTGTCAAAAGATTCGCGCTTGCCGTCCCGCTTAATCACCGTAATCGGCACAAATTCTATGCGTTCGTAAGTTGTGAAGCGGTGCTGGCAGCTCAAACACTCGCGCCGCCGACGGATGCTTTGACCTGATTCGGCTGAACGCGATTCTAGAACGCGACTATTTGTGTGTTGGCAGGAGGAACAGCGCATGATTGCTGATTTTAACAGGCGTTGCCAGCAAATTGCCATTCATCTAACCGCCTGGGGTCTGATGAATGGCTGGACTAGAAAAATCACTTAGCACACAGCGGTGAAATAGTCCCGCACCAAATTAGATCACTATGATGCGGGCTAACCGCAGTCCGGTTCAAGATATTTTGGACTTGCTGGAGGCGTATAGCTAATTATTTGCCAATCCGGGGAGGTTCCCGAAAGGCGATCGCAAAAAATAGTACACCTAATGCTAAAGCCAGAATCAAAATGTAAGCAACGCTTTCCATGTTAAATTTTCCCTATCTTCCCTTGCCGTATTATTTTATCTTAATTGTTGGTTTTATTATTAACTAAAAAAACCCGGTTTCTTGAAGAAACCGGGTTTTTGTGTAGCGGGGAAGTTTCCCCCCTACCCAGAGGCTGGCGAAATCTAGAGAGATTCTTCTCTTCTTGTGGTCACGTCGCCCAGTTTTTGGAACAAGCCCCACTCGACTTGTTCTTCCAAGTCAGCCTCAACTCCAGCAAACACGTCGCGGAAAATAGTCCGAGAACCGTGCCAGATATGGCCGAAAAAGAATAGCAAAGCAAAGCAAACGTGTCCGAAAGTGAACCAACCGCGAGTCGAAGTGCGGAACACCCCGTCAGAGTTCAAGGTTTCACGATCGAATTCAAACACTTCACCTTTTTGAGCAGCGCGAGCAAACTTCTTAACATCTAGAGGATTATTAAAGGTTTGACCGTTAAGTTCGCCGCCGTAGAAGCTGACGGTAACTCCGCTTTGTTCAAAGCTGTATTTTGATTCAGCACGGCGGAAGGGGATATCAGCGCGAACGACCCCATCTTTGTCCGTCAAAATCACTGGGAAAGTTTCAAAGAAGTTGGGGAGGCGGCGAACCGACAATACCCGACCTTCGCTGTCAGTAAATACTGGATGACCCAGCCAGCTTTTCGCAATACCGTCGCCATTGACCATCGCGCCGGCCCGGAACAAACCGCCTTTAGCAGGAGAGTTGCCCACGTAGTCGTAGAAAGCCAATTTTTCAGGAATTTGTTCGTAAGCTTCTTGGAAGCCTTGGCCACCGGCCAAGCTAGCTTGAGCTCTGCGATCGATTTCTTGTTGGAAATAGTTGCCGTCCCACTGATAGCGAGTCGGGCCAAAAAGTTCGATCGGAGTTGCAGCAGAACCGTACCACATCGTACCCGCAACCACAAAGGCTGCAAAGAACACGGCAGCGATACTGCTAGAAAGTACAGTTTCGATATTCCCCATCCGCAGGGCTTTGTAAAGACGTTCCGGCGGCCGCACTGTCAAGTGGAACAAACCGGCAATTACGCCGACTACGCCCGCTGCAATGTGGTGAGCCACGATGCCGCCCGGATTGAACGGATCGAAGCCTTCAGGGCCCCAAGAAGGCGCCACTGGCTGGACGTGACCGGTCAGGCCGTAGGGGTCGGACACCCACATTCCCGGGCCAAAAAGTCCCGAAAGGTGAAATGCGCCGAAGCCGAAGCAGAGCAAGCCGGAGAGGAACAGGTGAATGCCAAACATTTTTGGCAAGTCGAGGGCTGGTTCACCGGTGCGAGGGTCTCTGAAAAGTTCTAAGTCCCAAAATACCCAGTGCCAAACTGCTGCTAAGAACAGCAAGCCAGAGAGGATGATGTGAGCGACGGCGACGCCTTCAAAAGACCAGAAGCCCGGATCGACATTACCTTCGCCGGTGATGCTCCAACCGCCCCAAGAACCCGTAACTCCCAAGCGAGTCATGAAGGGCAACACGAACATCCCTTGACGCCACATCGGGTTCAGAACTGGGTCTGAGGGGTCAAAAACTGCTAGTTCATAAAGGGCCATTGAGCCGGCCCAACCTGCCACGAGGGCAGTGTGCATTAAGTGTACAGAAATCAATCGGCCTGGGTCATTTAAGACGACTGTGTGTACGCGATACCAGGGTAGTCCCATTGACTGCGGTTCTCCAAGGTGTAAGTGATGATGTCATTTTGACGGAAAATTCAGATTTTCCATCCCGAGCGGTGATGTCCGGGGTTTAAATTCTGTCTTTTGCCGAATCCTTTCTACCTTCACAGGAGGAGGTATAAAAATGAAAGTTATTTAAAGAAGTGTATCGAGTGTTAGAACCGATTGCAATATGTTCGACATTACATTAGTTGCGGGTTGCCCATTTCGCAGCGGGCGGCGATCGTCCCGAGGCGTTCGAGGACTTGCTCGGCATCGATCAGTCTGGTGAGGGTGACGTTGCCGATATTTTTGGCGGGATCGGCGGGATCGGGACGGACTGCTGGTTGGACTTCTACCATGAGTACGGCGTCTTCTACGCGGTAGAGCCACATTTTTTCGTTGCGATCGGAAAGACAGAGGTTGAGCTGTTGGATGTCCGGCTGGCGCCTCCAGGCGGCGTGACTCCACTCACCGCCTACACCCCAGACGCGCCCAACTTTCCAGCCGTCGGATAAGAAGAAATATTTCATTTGCTGTGTACGGTTGTTAATGATTGTTGTTATAGCGCAGATGATGGTATTGAGGGCGATCGATTGTGCTGGATTTTGGGGGGGGATGTTGCGGGCGATCGCATGGCTGAGATCTGGATTAGTTTACCTCAATTATGACAGTTCGATATTTGACAAAACCTTTGATCATACTATATACTGATATTAAATGATAGGTACCCCGAACTGCACGGGGAGGTATGGTACGGTTGCAATACCGTGCGCCTGTCAAAGACAAGGTGCCCCGAACTGCACGGGGAGGTATGGCGCGGTTGAGATACCGTGCGCCTGTCGAAGACAAGGTGCCCCGAACTGCACGGGGAGTTATGGTACGGTTGAGGTGCCGTGCGCCTGTCAAGCTGAAACACTAGAACATTTAATAACAATACCCCGGTTGACAAAACAACGCCCTGCCAAGGCGTAGATTGTTCTTGTGAACACTCAGTAAGGGCGAAATCCACGACTATTATAGTCGTGGATTCGCATTTAAACTTACCCTTCATTTGAGCGGTCTTCAAAGTGGATTTTATGCTGGAGAATAGGAATTTTAACCAACTGCATTTTCGGCTCAAGTAAATTGAATGCTTCCTCCAATTCGGCATTGCCACGGGCTGTCTCTGATTCCTTTGAACTACGATCGATCAAATACACCACATAATCTGCTATCTGTAAACCCGTGTAAAAGTTTGAGACCCCAAATAAAGGTAATTCCACAAAGTTAGAAGATTCTTTTTGTGACTTCCAATCTCGATACACTCTGATCAATCTGTCATCCTGAATGCTGGTATGATGAGCAGATCGCGAATCCATAAGTAATATTCCAGTTTCGTTATATTGCTTTAAATAATCATCTAGCTGCTCTAATAGTTGATTAAAACTTAAGCGATACAAGTCAATGTCATCTTTTATATCTCCCCGGGTTTCCTGCAATCTTTTTTTATTCACTTGAACAGCAAATATATGGCAAGGTAACTGATTCAGAGTTTGGGAAATTTTCTTAAAATATCCAAGGCGAATTTCCTGTTTGCAATTCTTAAATGAACCCAGCCCTTGCCAAATATCACGCCCCTTAAGTTCCCAGTCTTCAGGTTCCCTTCGACTCAATAGCTCCTTTTTAAGTGCTGAAACTTCTCTCTCCATTTGTGACCAGTCCTGGACATGGATCGCAAAGCTAGCTAAAAAAAATAAATTTGTCTGTTTATCGTTCCAGGTCGTGCCACCCTCATCTACATAAAATAGAATCGTCATATCGCCTTGTAGCAACCTTTTGAATATAAATGCTACATTATTATAAGTATCTTTGAACCTTAAACTTAGATTAAACTAAAGATAGAGACGAAAATCCTGTCTGTCGCCTGCGCTTCCCCTAAATTAGCCATGACCGCACAAATCCCAGTACAATTCCAAGACAGTTTCGACATCATCGTAGTAGGTGGCGGACACTCCGGCTGCGAAGCCGCCCTCGCCACATCTCGCCTCGGATGTCGCACCCTTTTACTCACCCTCAACCTCGACAAAATCGCGTGGCAACCATGCAACCCAGCCGTCGGTGGCCCCGCTAAAACTCAACTTACTAACGAAGTCGATGCCTTGGGCGGCGAAATTGGCAAAATGGCCGATCGCACCTACCTACAAAAACGCATCCTCAACTCTTCGCGAGGCCCCGCAGTGTGGGCGCTGAGAGCACAAACAGACAAGCGGGAATACGCCGCTGTGATGAATAATATTGTTGAAAATCAAGAGAATTTGACCATCCGCGAAGCGATGGTAACAGACTTAGTTTTGGGCAAAAACGAAGAAGTTATCGGAGTTGAAACATACTTCGGTGTTGCCTTTGAATGCAAAGCCGTAATTCTCACCACAGGCACTTTTTTAGGCGGCACAATTTGGGTAGGCAATAAGTCGATGCCCGCTGGACGCGCCGGAGAATTTGCCGCCGTTGGCTTGACGGAAACTCTCAACCGTTTGGGCTTTGAAACGGGTCGGTTAAAAACAGGAACTCCGGCAAGAGTTGACAAACGTACTCTCAATTACACCAACCTAGAACCGCAGCCGGGAGATGCAGAGGTTCGCTGGTTTAGTTTCGATCCAGAAGTTTGGGTAGAACGCGAACAAATGCCTTGCTATTTAACTAGAACTACATCAGCTACTCATCAGTTAATTAGAGACAATTTGCATCTTTCTCCAGTCTACGGCGGCTGGGTTGATGCGAAGGGGCCGCGCTATTGTCCGAGTATTGAAGATAAGATTGTGCGCTTTGCAGATAAGGAAAGTCACCAGATTTTTATCGAACCGGAAGGTAGGGATATTCCTGAACTTTATATCCAAGGATTTTCGACTGGTTTACCGGAAAGTTTGCAACTGGAAATGCTGCGGACTCTTCCCGGTTTAGAAAAGTGCGAGATGATGCGCCCTGCTTATGCTGTGGAGTACGATTATTTGCCGGCAACTCAGTGCTTTCCAACGCTGATGACTAAGAAGATTGAAGGGCTGTTTTGCGCGGGTCAGGTGAACGGTACGACTGGATATGAGGAGGCGGCTGCA